>NZ_JBXXZH010000410.1:0-5436 GCF_059640475.1 Calothrix sp. CBUCES-K 9914 | reverse complement strand
TCATTGTCGAAGACAAATCTAAAATTATTATGCCTTCAAAAAATAAAAATAAATACCTGTTCTACACGGGAAATCTTTCTCTTAAACCTGACACAGCACATGAAATTCACGATGTACTTTGTGCTAATGCTGCTGCTAACTTAGGTTACTCTTCTGTATTGGCTTACCACAATAACAATGCTAGTCTTTTAAATCCGTCTTGGTTATTGAATCCTTTTAAACCTCAACAACCTAGCGCTCAATTTGTTGATTTTTATAACTCGCAAGAATACCTCAGAGTTGTGCCGTTACCGATGCCATATCCGATAGACAGGTTACAGGGTAAACTAACTAACTCCAGTACTATTGCCACAAAATATTATCTACCATTTCATTTACGGCGCCATATAAAACTAGTTCATACGCGGGATTGGAATTTTGCGAAAGCATCAGTAAAAAATCAAATCCCCGTTATATTTGAAAAACACCACTTTCAAACAATACCCTTTGAACAAGAAATAATCAACAGTCCCTACTTTCAAATAGCTATTACTCAATCTGAACCTGTCCGTCAAAGCTTAATTCAGCATGGAATGCCAGCAGAAAAAGTAGCATGGATATACAACGGTTTTGAGCAATCATTTCTTGAACGTCAACCCGAACAAGCTCAAACATGGCGCCAAGAATTACTTCAAGATGGTAGACAAATATTAGTAGTTTACTCCGGCGCCTTATATAAATTCAAAGGAGTTGACTTACTTATCGAAGTAGCGCAACAAATGCCTCACATTCAATTTGCTGTCACCGGAGGAAAAGACAGCCAAGTTGAAACATATAGACAAATCGCACAAGAAAAAGGAATCTCAAACATCAGCTTTTTAGGTTGGGTAATGCCGCGCGAACGGTTAGTCAGCTTATTTCAAGGCGCCGACTTGCTAGCACATCCACATCTATCAGGGAAAGAAGCAGACTTTACCAACCCCGTCAAATTCTTCCAATACATGGCATCAGGAACTCCTATTGTAGCCACAGAAATACCGCCTCTAATGGCATTCAAAGACTCACCATTAATAGCATGTTGGTGTAAACCAGATGACCCACAAAAATTCGTTACAGCAATACAACACGCCTTAGATAAATACCCGCGCAAAACAGAAGGATACATAGATAGTATCAATTACGCGCGTCAATTCTCGTGGGAAAGTAGAATTCTCAATATTTTAAACTATGTTGAAGAATCAATGCGTCCAGAAGTAATTAAAAATTAGTAATTAAAAAACTAAAAAAAAACAATGAATAAAAAAATAATCGGAATGCTCACCGGCTACCCAGGAGTCAACCAAAGTGACTGGCTATGGCAACAAACCCCCCAACCTTTCGGCATATGGAGAAACATCCAAATGTTAGCCAAAGCCGAAAAACCTGACTTTCTTCTTTTATACAACTTCGCTGGCATACGTAAAGAATTCAAAAACAAGTACATATTCTTCAAACCCGAACTTCACAACATCCCTTACACACTTGAAGAAATGCAGCCCTTACTGCGTGGAGTACCCTTTGAACGCATAATATTCCTATGGCGTGAACCCCCCCTCGAAGAAATCATCGAAACAAACCTAGCATGTTACAACTGGGCAAAAGAATATTGTCCTTATATATCCTCACCCGACTCGGCGGCACCAATACCTGAATACATGCCAGCAATTTGGTATCATAGTAACTCATTTCGCGAACTAAACGAAATGGCGCCACCAGAAAAAATAAAAACATGTAGTTGGATAACATCAGGAGTTAACCGTACAGCAAACCATCGTCAACGATTAGAATTTTTGCGGTTATTACAAAATCAAATTGACTGTGACTTTTACGGACGTAACCTACCAACATGGGTGATATCTGGGGGAGAACTAGCTAATAAATGGCACGCAATGGCGCCATATAGATATAACCTAGCAATTGAAAACTACGCCGACAATGATTTGTACATCACCGAAAAAATGTGGGATGCACTCTTAGCATGGTGCTTACCAATATATTATGGAGGAGGCGCCGCAGATAAACTATTACCACCGGGAAGTTTTTTGCGTTTACCAAGCTTAGACGAAAAAGGTTTGAAGTACATTCAAGAAGTAACGGCAACACCCGATGCTTGGTATGAAGCAAAAGAAGCGATAGCAGAAGCAAGACAACTTGTGCTGCACAAACTCAACTTACTGGAATGGACGAGTAATTATACAAAGAATTTTTAACAAAACAATTGTAGAGACCGCATTAATTCGGTCTCTACATTACCATTCTCAAAATTTTTTTATTCAGTATCACCCGGCAAGCTAGGAAGCTTTAGCAACCTTGAAGAATGGAAAACTGTAAGAATGTTTACCAGGTCTTCATCTCAAAGATAAACAACCCGATAACTTCCTATAATTATTTTCCTGAACCTATCTTGATTTATTTCCGGCACTATACGTCCTGAACGTGGAAAAGTCTCTAACCGTTCCACGGTGTCAAAGATTTTATCAACAAACACCTGTGCAAAAGTAGGTGCATCTCTTGCAATGAAATCACCGATAGCTTTAACGTCACTTAGTGCTTGAGAAGTCCAGTTTATGCTTGCCATTTCTTAATACGTGCTTTTGCTTCTGCATGTGATATCGTATCACCACTTGCGACTTGTTTAACTCCCTGATCTACTTTGTATAAAAAGTAAAGGCGTTCCATTACTTCATCAAAAGAAACATCTTGTGGCATTTCTTCCAATGCCTTAAGTATTGTTTGCTTAACTGTAACACTTGTCATAAATTGCTACTGCCTTTGTTATAGTAATGTCAATGCTTTAAACTTAGCATATACTAATTATCTTCACAGGCTGATGCCCAAGCATTGTTTACGCAATACCTATGTCACAGTCTATGTATATTTTACGACATTTTATACTTAAAAGTAGACCTACATTGACAAGCGAGCTTTTTTAAGATTCTTTAACGAATCTATAGTACAGAAAAATATCTCGATACGGAATATTACTGATTTGCCACTTATATAATCTGTCGAACAAGCTGATTAAATTATCTTTGAACGGCAAATCTTTCTTTTCCCACTCACATAGGCGCCGCAAACGTTCGTTTTTAATACCCATATAATGTAGATAAGTTAATTTCTTACCTTTATCGTATAAGACATGATTTCTTTCCTCAAAGTGTGAGGATGTAATACAAACACCTGTATTGTAATCAGAAGCATCATCTAAAGTAAAATTATACAATTTGAAATTCTTTTTCAAAGTCATGTAATTTAACTTGGTTTGTTCGCTCAACCAGCTTCTAAATATTTTGATGTCTCCTTTGCTTAACTCTTGCAGGAAATATTCTAAATCTTGCGGGCTAATAGCTTGACGTTTGGATGCCCAAAACCCTCCACAATGAAAACGGTTTGCTAAGGCGCCTTGGTTTGGGTAAGAATCTTTAAATACTTCATAGTAATAGTCAACTTCTTTTAACCGCAGCGAAGTATTGCGCTGGTAGTCGTGAACCACAAAATCATATTCATCAAGTTTATCGAATACGTGGTCTAATGATTGAAAGACTAGTGTGTCTAAGTCTAGATATAAAAACTTTTCAAACGGACCATCGAATGCACAGTATTTACGGTGCATTGTTAGAGTTTCGGCGTGTTTTTCCAAAACGTCTTCGTAAGGATAGTCAAAATAAAGCTTGTCGAATTGAGCAATGAAATTTTCCCAGCGTGATATTGATTCGTTGTCGCTGAATAAAAATAGGTTTTTCCGTTTACTGATTTCTTGTTTGATTAAATCCAGGTTATCATTATATGGAATAATGCAAATGGGTATGTCAGAACTATAGTTAAGCTCTATGCTGTTTATCAAAGCAATTAACTGGTCGTATACAACGTCATTCGCTAATAAATAAATACCTTTTTTCATAATTTTTAGTTATTTAAATTATCTTACTTATACTATGAATATTATCTAAAACCGGATTTACATATCAGTAAATTCACTGATTTTTTTTATCATTTGTAGAGACCGATTAATCGCGTCTCTACGAATCGCGTCTCTACGAGTATAACCGATATTAGTATAGTGTCAGTAATATTTTTGTTTACACTTCTCAATTAGAACATGTATAAGTTATAAAAGAACTAGTCAGATTCGTCAGATTCCAGACTTCTTTAAGAAGTCGGGAATCTTAAGATAACTTAAATAAAAACAATATCTATTTATTAGCTATGTTTATCAAATTTATTGAATTTAAAATTGGAGTTAGTGTGATATATGACTGATGGTATTTATATTCTTGCTAACGATGTGGTTTATGACCAGTTGGTAGCGTTGTTAAACAGCATTGAAGTTCATGGAGGCGCCTACCCAGTTTGTATTTTGCCGTATGATGACAGGTTAGAACTCGTCAAAGAAGAGGTTAAGAAACGCAGCAATGTAGAAATCTTTGCTGATACACCTGTTATTGAACTTTGGGAAAAATTTGCTTTTGATGCTTGGCAAGCACACCCAACAGCTTTCAAAGTTTGGTCAAAACAAGGAACCGAGGGTGTATACCGGATGGGTATGCATCGAAGGTTTTGCGCTTTTGATGGCCCGTTCGACAGATTTATTTATCTTGATGCTGATATTTTGGTGTTGAACTCCCTTGAGTATATTTTCCGACAGTTGAATAATACTGATTTTGTTGTCTATGACTTCCAGTATAAAGACCCTGCACACGTTTATGATGTAAATTCCAAGCAGCTATTAAACATTTTTTCACGAGCGCGCGTACAAAGCGAAATCTTTTGTGCGGGGATGTACGCTAGCAAAAAAGGTTTGTTTGATGCTGAAAAACGAAACTACCTGTTATCACAACTGCGCTCTGGTGATGCTGAAGTACTATATATGAACGCACCCGACCAAAGCGTTCTTAATTATATGGTGATGCGCGCGGGTATTTCGACGTGGAACTTTGCTCGTTACTTGAGTGAGGATGAAGTAACTGGTTGTTGTGTGACTTCTCCACACTTTGAGGAAAGAAATAATCTTTTATACGACAAACAAAGTCGTCTTACTTACTTGCACTATATTGGGTTGTCCTCAAAACTATTTACTCGTGTGTGTGCGGGTGAAAATGTTGGGTTTCCTTACAGGGATATTTTCTTGCACTACCGTTATTTAAATGAACCAACACGGCGCCCGCAGTTTAAATCTAAGCCAAAAGCTTATAATGCGCCACCAAGTTTTGCAACACGAGTTTTACGAAAATTAGGAATTCCACTGGAGGTTTAATATAATGACGCGCGGAATATATATTATTGCGAACGATAAAGTTACAGACCATGCTATTGCACTGCTCAACAGCATTAGGTTACACGACAAAGAAACACCAATTGTGATGATTCCATATGATGACAATTATCACAACATCGCCGAAACACTGAATCAATACTATG
>NZ_JBXXZH010000409.1:0-5472 GCF_059640475.1 Calothrix sp. CBUCES-K 9914 | reverse complement strand
CTCAATAATAATTGTTCGCGCTCAATTTCTGCTTGCTTACGGTCGTGGATATCGCTAGCGACTCCAATCCATTTGACTATTGTTCCTGAATCGTCTCGTAAAGGCAACCCGCGCGCAATAAACCAACGATACATACCATCAGACGCACGACGACAGCGAATTTCTGCTTCATAGTTGTTGCTGTTACCAATAGCTCGGTTCCAAGTTTTTAAAACTTGTTCTCGGTCTTCTGGATGAATAACACTCAACCATTGATGACCCATAGTTTGCTCTATCGACAAACCACTATAATCAAGCCAGTACTGATTACAGTAAGTAATTTTACCCTCGTTTTGAGACATCCAAACGACTTGAGGAGCGATTTCTGTTAGTATTCGATAACGTTCTTCGCTTTCGCGTAAAGCTTGCTCAACCCGTTTAGCATCATCAATATCCGTACAAGACCCAAACCAACGAATTATTTTCCCGTGTTTGTCCCGCAGTGGAAATGCTCTACCAATAAACCAACGATATTTTCCATCGGACGCGCGTTTAAAACGATATTCAATATTATAAATTTTTCCTGTACGCAACGATTCGTTCCAGATATCAAAACATCTTTGTTGGTCATCTGGATGTAATAAATGACTCCATCCCCAACCTTGGGTCTGCTCTAAAGTCATTCCTGTATACTCAAACCAACGCCTGTTAAAATAATCATGATAACCATCGGGTAAAGTAGTCCAGAATAATTGCGGCATTGTATCAGCTAAAGTTCGGAAGTATAATTCACTCTGCTGTACAGCTTGAGTAGAGCGTTTTCTATCGGTGATATCTCGAATTAACCACCGTAAGCCTGTAAATTCTCTGGTCTTATTGTATATACTGGCAACTGTTACCTCAGCGCTAAATGGCGCCCCTTGATGTGGTAAAATTTGAAGCTCTTTTGTTTGAATTTGTAGTTGGGGTAGCGCGCGTAACTGATTAAATTGCGAGTACAAAGCTTGATATTCTTGAGATGGAATAAAAGCTGTTAGATTTTTACCAATTAAATTTTGTTGCTTTAAACCAAGAAATGTAGCAACAGACTGGTTTGCTTCTTGAATTTTTCCTTGAATATCTGTCACAATATACCCATCAGGAGCAAAGTTAAATAAATCTACATAGTGTTGCCGTTCGTTTTCTAACAATAAATTTTGCTGTTGCATTTCTGCTTCTGCAACACTAAGTTCTTCTAAAACAGCTTGTAAATCATAATTTACACTTGATAAATTTGTATTATTTTCATCTAAATCCAAGTAAATTTTATATATTACTTGTTCTGACTGACTGTTATCGTTACTATTAGATTCATTGTTATTAATAAACTCTATTTCTCTAACTACACAAAATTTTGATAATATAGCGTAAGGTTTAGTATCATTAGTTAAAAACAAAGGTTGAAAGTTAAGCCTAAGCCATACACCTTGATTTGGCTCTGATTTAAAATATCCGATTATTGTATTTTTATTTTGAAAAGATTGACCTGTTCGAGATGATACTGTAGCCGGATAAGTATCGCGCGTGTAAGGCACTCCATTTAAATCTATAATCTGTGAGAATAGATCAAATAAATTTTTACCTATCATCTCATTTGGATTATATCCCAAACATTCAATGCCATTGCATCCGCAGATAGTGCCATCAACAAGCTGAATTAACGTTCCCTCTTCTTCGATGGAATCTTCTTTCTGCGTTTGTTGTATATTGGCAGGTAGATTAGAAGACGTTTCGTCTTGCATTTTGGATAATTCTTGAATACCTTAGCAAACAATTTAAAGTGTATATCTTTTGGCACCCCTGCATTACATAGGGACACAATAAGCGATAATATTCAAGATTATGCTATGGCAAAGAAACATTACTTCTACCCAAAGGTTTATTTCTGAGGTGCAGTTGACGGAGTTTGCTGGCGTTCAAGTTTTGCTTCCATAGTACTAGAGAGGAAATGACCAACGAGGATACCACCAGTCAAATGATAGGAGTCATCAGAAATACGATGTAGAGTTTCAAAACCACTACGACGCTGACGGTCACTAAGTACCCAGTATCGCTGTACAATTGTTTCTAGACCAACCCACCCTTCACCTTCGATTTGTCCAAATTGATTATGTTGTAGCAAAAATGAGTAATGACGTTCACCATCATCAAGACGACCTTTATACTGTAATGCGATTTCGGTGCGCTCGCTGCCAGGGAAAATGAGTTTAGTTGCCATAGTGAACCAGTTATCACGGTTCCAAGCAACCAAAGTCATACCTTTAACGGGAACTGGCATCGCATCACGTTCCAGCCAACTACCTTGTAAAGTCCAACGTCCAGCTTCGAGTAAAAAAGAGTGTCTCACCAGTAATACCTTATATATATTTATTTACTTATTTTTTCCGTGTTTTGCATCGCCAAGACCAGAGATCAAAATAAAACATCTCAAGCGGCAAGTACGCTTAGTATACCCACAAGAAAGTGCTGAGTAGAAAGTTAGGAGTTAGGAGGTAGGAGTTGGGAGGTAGAAACGAGTGTGTAGGGTGCGTCAAAGCTATTACAATCTTCAATAAAACGAAAAATCATGTGCTTTGACGCACCATTGCTCTGCTAGTCTGTGTCAATCGCTTCGCTCAAATTGATAGAGTCGAGGTCAATAGTTTTGGTGGGTAGAAAAATTGGCAACGGAGTCTGGAACGGATGTAACGGATGGTTGATTTTAAACTGTGAGGTGCGTGACGCTACCAGCGCTGCGCTTCGTTTTAAAATTTTAGTAGCGTCACGCACCCTACGTTTGTAACTATTGGCGCCTACAACCCAAAATTAATGACACAGACCAGTAGTTAGGAGTATTGAGTTGGAAGTTATTACTCAGCACTCAGCACTCATTACTCAGCACTCAAAAACTTCTCCTAGCAACACTTCTTTTTTAGCGCCAGTTGCACAAGGCAAGTTGCCTGGACTGCCATGAAGGCGCCAGTATGCGAGTACAGCGAAAGCGATGGCTTCTTTCAAATCGGCGTTTAATCCAAATTCGTCGGTAGTTGTAACTGGAATTGATTCTAAAAGTGCTTGTAATCGTTGTTTGAGATAAAGATTACGACTACCACCACCGCATAAAAGTACCCGAGTTGGCATTTGTACTAGAAAATTACGGTAGTTGTAAACGATTGAAGCTGCGGTTAGCTCGGTTAGTGTAGCTAAAAAGTCGGCGTGATTTAATTGATACTCTTTTGCATCGTGAAAACACTGTTTTAAATAATCAATACCAAATAATTCGCGTCCTGTTGATTTTGGTGGTGGCGCCTGAAAGTACTCGTGTTTCAGCCATTTCTCGACTAGAGGTTGGCAAATATCACCGCTTGCTGCCCAATTACCATTTTCATCATAGTTTTGAGTGCCATCGCTTAATTGATTTACAGCCAAGTCGATCAAGCTATTTCCAGGACCTGTATCCCAACCGCGAATTTGAGATAAACAATCACCTGTTCGGGCTGGTATATAAGTAACATTACCAATACCACCGATATTTTGAATACAGCGAGTTTCAGTCGGATGAGCGAGCAATGCAGCATCGATACGCGGTACTAATGGCGCCCCTTGACCACCCACTGCAATATCGGCAGCACGAAAATTACTCACGGTGGTAATGCCGGTTAAGCTAGCAATTAAGGCGCCGCGTCCAAGCTGTAAACTATAAGCGAGAATATGCGCGTTAATTTCACAACCTTCAAAAGTAGGTGGTCGGTGATATACGGTTTGTCCATGTGAACCAATAAGTGTCGTGCCTTCATGTATGGTTTGAATATTTATAGCAGCTTCAGCAAAAGCTTTGGCTATTGCATCATCAAGCTGTGCAAATTCTGCCATTGAAATAGCCTCACCCGCACATAAACTTAAAATACGTTCTCGGAGTGTAGATGGATAAGGGTAAGTTGCTTTATCAACTAACTCAACTTGGATATCTAAATCTTGACCGGAAATATCTACTAAGGCAGCATCAATACCATCGACTGACGTACCACTCATTAAACCAATTACGCGAGTCATTACGATTTTGGATTTTAGATTCTAGATTTTAGATTTTGGATTGTTATTAAGCTATCAACCCGCCCTTAATATAGCAAGCGAAATTGCAGCCGGAAGAATTCTATGTTCTTCAATTTGAATTCGTTGGTGAAGTGTGTTAGTTGTATCATTGGGAAAGATAGGCACAGCTGCTTGTATCAAAATTGGACCGTCGTCTACTTCTAAACGCACTAGATGCACTGTACATCCTGTTATTTTTACTCCACTAGCCAAAGCTTGTTCAATGGCATGGGCGCCTTTAAAGCTAGGTAATAAACTTGGATGTATGTTAATGATTTTGTCTGTATACGCATCAATTAACACTTGGGTGACTATTCGCATCCAACCAGCCATTACAATTAACTCTACATCGTACTTTTGTAACGTCCGTACAATTTCTGCGTCTAACTCTTCACGACTTTTGTAGTCACGGTGGTTTAATAGCACTGCTGGAATATTCCAGTTAGCCGCACGTGTTGCTGCGTATGCATCTGGGTTATTGTAAATTAAAACCTCAATTTGAGCGTTGAGTTGCTGATTTTTAATTGCTTGGGCAACTGCTTCAAAGTTACTACCACTACCACTAGCTAATATTCCCAGCTTGGTTGGGGAGCCCTCTGAAGAGTTATGATGTCTGGTGCTGGTAATACTAGGGGAAATAAGACTATTAGTATCAACATCAAGTGTCATAGCATTTGAATATAAATACGAAGCAAAGTTAACAGAATTTTACAGTGCTTCCGTATTCAAGCAATTAATACAAAAAAACTATTTTAGATAGTTTTGATGGCTTGTAGCACGGGCGTCTCGCCTGTGCAGTGCTAGCATAAGAGTTTTTTTTACCACAGAGACACAGAGTCCACACAGAGGACTTGACGTTATTCAGACTTTGAGGTGAGGGAAAGTTTCAGAGAAGCAAGTAAACGACGTTTAATTAATTTTATTGTTTATTTTCCTCAGTTACAACAGGTTTTTGTATGGGTTCGCTTTGTATTTCAGGTGTTTCTGTTGGTGGTACTTCTGGTTTAGGACGCAAGATATCATTCAGGCGCCTTAAAGAACGTTTTCGAGTTGGTGTATTTTTTTTAGGTTCATTAGAACTACTCGAATCATTAAGATGAGAAGGAGGTGTTGGTACTGAATCTTGATTTTGGTTGGGTGAAGGTGTTGGTGCCGAGTTACTTTGAGTAGCTGTTTGACGATTTGATTGTGCTTCGTCACGCTGTTTTTGCTCTTGCTGTTGTTTTTTTCTTTTCCGTTCTTGTAACTGTCGATGACGCTCCGAACCATCAATGGCAAAATTTGCACTAACACGCACACCTTTACGAACACCAGCAGAAGGTTTTAATTTAAAGTTTCTTGCTTGCTCTAACAAAGCTTCATCCAATTCTTGGCTGCCACTGG
>NZ_JBXXZH010000408.1:0-5493 GCF_059640475.1 Calothrix sp. CBUCES-K 9914 | reverse complement strand
CGCAATTTTTCCCAAGTTGGCGGTGTGACGGCAGAATTTTGACAAATAACAGGTAAATATTTTGCACCAGGATACTGTTCGTTAAAGTCTTCCAGTCTTAAACGCGCTTCTCGTACCGATGCATACAACGATTGATTATTACATGCTAATGCTGTTAAAAAGTGCTTTAAAAATGTTTTGGCGACTGCATCAGGTACAGGTTCCCGCATGACTATCAAGGAGCGAATATCTAGTTCAGCTAGTTGCTTCGCTAAACCCAAACCATCACAGGAATTAAAAATTGCCAGTTGCAAACCACGAGAAATAGCTTTTTTTAGAGCTTCTTTTAGTTCCGTTATTTTTAAGCCCTGAGCTAGCTCGTTGAGAATAATCTCCCCATCTTGACCATCATCCAAACTGGAACTATGACCAGCAAAAAAGAAAATATCCCAGCCTTCTTCAAGCCAAAGACAGTCCCGTAACTCTTGTGGGTCAGGTTGTTCAAGGAGTTTTAGTTCGGTGCCAAACTGCTCTAAACTCTTTAGTTCTTGCTGGTCAAAGGTAATATCAATCTCTTGACTACCATCAGCTACAGTACTTGACCCTAACACAACAAGGATTCTCACCTTGTTTGAATTAGAGGAAGGTAAATCACCAGGGGTTTGAAAACTAATTGGACTAAGAGCTATTTCAGCTTTGGGATAATTATCTGCAAATAAATTCCAAGCTTGCCAAGGAAGACGGCGTAAAATTTGGTGTTCAGTTTGAATAATAACCCTAATTTCTTCTTCCTTACTTAAATGCTGCTGTAAACCATCTCGGATTTTTTGCCATTCCTTATCCCTAGAATCATTAAGCCAGTTATTAAGATGCTCGACAAAGTTGTTAACTGCGTTACTTTTGGAAAAGTTAGTTACCCCAGCTTGTTTTGCTTTAATACGGGAATTTTCATCAAAATTAAAAACCCTTCGCCACTCATCATTTAACTTTTGTGGCATGTCGGGGTTAGCTGGTAATCTACCAGTAATTTGCGCTTGTGTTTCAATCGTATCTCCATCTAAGCTAATCTGGACAGTACAAGAAAAACCCCGTTGAAAATCTCCCTCTAGTAATTGCAGAATAACTAACTTTCCCATTACTGTTACCTTACTTACTTTGTGGCATTCCCGGGTTTGCTGGTTAATTTACCAATAATTGGCGCCTCCTTATTAGCTCCGCTATGTACACACAAGTCTCGCGCAAAGCACCTTTCTTCTCTTTCTTTGCGTCCTTTGCGGTTCGTAAAAAAATAACCGCAAAGTATGCTGCATTTCGCAAAGGAATCCAAGAATAATAAATAGATGTGTGTACACGGCAGATTAGTTTTGATGAGCTTACAGTATAAAATTTTCAATTATACTAACATCTTCCAAAGCCAATTTGACTTGAAATTCGTCTCCAGTCCGTCCTTCCTCTAGTTCTAGCTGCATCCAGTTGTCAGCAACTCTGGCTTGATTGTCGCTGATAACGTCGCCATCACTACTCAGTACAATTAACTGCAATCCTTGTGGTAAATAAATACTGTCACCAGTGGGATATACTCGCAAACGAATATCCACCGACCCCGACGCTTGTGTAGTAAGTTGAATAACAAGAGCAATTTTGTGGGACGCTAGTTGTATTCCCAGGTCAATCACTTTAGCTCGACTAACACTAACTTCTTGGGAATTTGGCTCTTTAATTTTTGGACGAATTGCGCTGCGGTATGCAGGAGATAATATCAAATCTGGAGATTGCCAATCTGATGTAAATAAGTTTTGCAACCACTGTCCCAAATGTACTACAACTTCTTCTATAACAGAAGGGTTGGGGGAAACAACTTCTGCCCTCTGTTGTAAATTGTCTATTAAATCAGTTAAAGATTGTAGGTCACTCAAGGGTAACTCTTCTGCTGTAACTTCTTTGACAAACCCTAATAATGTAGCTGTTTTGGAGATTTCATTAATTTCTACCACAACATAACCAATTCGAGAAGTCCAAACTTCTGGTGGAATGTTGACTGTTTTTGCTTCTGGTAAAACTGGACGACATTCCAATTTACCAACACCTGTAATTTCTAAATCTGCTACATCTGATAGTAAATGTGAGAGCGAATTCCAACTATCACTATGCTCTAAATCTGTTTCCACTTCTAAATATTGGCAGTAAAAGTTGACCGCATATACAGCCAAAGTATTGAGATAAATTTGCCTAGATTTATCTGAATCTTGCTGTTTACTACTTAACTGTCGGGCAAAATGATATGCCTGTGCAGTTAAAGTCACCTGAAAATGTAATGTTTCGCTCGTGTAATTCATGATGTGCGTTTTTTCCTCAATTGGTTGACAAAGTAATTAATTTTGATAATCTTTCTGGTAATATTCCTGAATTTTAGGAATAAATAATTTAAGACAGCGTTGATAAAAACTACTCAGTGTTGATACGCTTATTGCCCATTCAGTAGACATATCGCTCCAAGATTGTTTAGCCAACCGACGTAAGGCAATAGCTTGAAAAGTTGCCTTCGGATGATTTTTAATATGCTCAACTTTAAATAAATCATCTGGGTCTGCTTGCAAAATTTCTTGTAATATTTCCCCACTATCAGGCAGAATTTGCGGTTGTGGAAGTGTATCTAACAGCGTTGTCCCCGACTCACTTGCAAAGTCGATGGGTTCATCTAAAGATGCTTGTTGGTTTCTCGTATAGCGTCTAATTGCGTCTAGAAAACGCTTATTTAAGATAAAGTTTACCCAAGCTATTACCGTACCAATTTCTGGGTCATATTTCTCGATTTTTCGTGAAATATATAACCATGTTTCTTGTAAAGCTTCGATATACACATCTTCTGGATAGTTATATCTCCCCTTACAAAAAAGCCTTCTATAATTCTGAATTAAACTTGCAAGTTCAGAAAGCGCAAGCTGTCTAGACTTACTTTTGGGTGGAAATTGCTTGGCAGTAATAGCCAGATGTTTTAGCCTGCTGTCCAGTTCATCCATAGCGTTATTTACTTTATCGGTATGCTGTTGTTTATTTTCCCAGTTGGTGGGATAATCTGGAGATAAAGGCTTTTTTGTATTGAGTTTCAGCATCACTGGTGGCAAGTTTACTCCCATAAAGCTTGTTCTCCTTGTTTTCATGCAATAATACATGCGTTGGGAGTAACCCGCTTTTACGCAAGGTTGAAAATTTTTTTTTCCAATAACGTTATTGTCAGCCAAAATATTGTCCTGGTAAAGATAAAAAGTAACACTAGGAGAGTGAGACTTAAGTAAGTTAATAGTGTAAATAAATACCTTTAATTAAAATTAGTGCGTAATCAATGCTGCTCTTGAGTGTTGGTCATGTTTGCAACCTGATTTCAAGAATTGGGAAATGCATATTCCTAGCTCCCCTGAAATTTTTCCAAATCGACGCATAGAGTATCAATTGAAAATTATTGAAATTCGATGGAATTTTGATGTAATTTCAATATATAAGTTTACAATTACGACTCAAAAATGAAGCTTCGCCCTTTTAGTTAACGTTGTCTCAATCGCCTTAAGGATATAATTTATATGTTTGCAGGAACCTTCACAGCTTTAGTTAAAAATACTGAAGTGGAACAGACCAAATAAGTAAATAAGGAAACTTTGCAGCAATTATAAATAAAGTACATTTAAATCTAAGAGAAGCCAAGTTATTGGTAGGTAGTGGTATTAATCAATGATATGCTATTTACATCACTAATTGGTTGTTTTTATTAACTAATGATTCCAGATTTTGACGAAAACGGTAACTTACCACCAGGGGTGCATTATTGTGATTGGAGCGAGTTTAAAGAAAAATTTGGTTATACACCAGCACGGGCAAGAATGATTCGCGGCATGGAAGCAGCAATGAGCGATTTAAAAGATGCTGGATGTCGAATTTTTTTTATTAATGGCTCCTTTGTCACAAGTGAACCAAATCCGAATGATTTTGATGCCTGCTGGGAATCAGACGCTGTTGATATGGACTATTTAATCCAAAACCACCCAACACTATTAAATTTTACAAACAAACGAGCCGCTCAAAAAGCTAAGTATAAGGGTGAATTGTTTCGCACTGACCAGGTTGTCAACGATGAGGGTACAACATCACTGGAATTCTTTCTACTCGACAGACGTAATAATAGAAAAGGTATTATAGGAATAGACCTCTTAAGGTGGGAGCCATGATTAAAAACGAGCTAGAGTATAATATTACCAAAAATTGGGTAGAAGGCATGGGTCGAGCAATTACTATGTTACAGCAAGACGACCATAAGAAGAAAAATCAACCAGACGTTTGGCAGATTCACTATGATGGTGTCACGTCTCAACGCGAAGATATGCAAGAACAAATAGCAGAGTATGAAGCCTTAATTGCTCATAATATCAACGAACCAATTACGCTTCAAGTGGAGTGCATGAATAAAATATCTCAGTTATTAATAAAAGCCAGAATAGCTTTTAAGATTACCCAAAAAGAACTTGCTATACTATGCAATCGCACCGAAGAACAAATTAAATCCTTTGAAAATAAAGACTATCAAAATGCATCATTCCTAGATTTTTTAGCTGTTAGAGATGCGTTAGGAGTAGAAATTGTTAATGATAAGTTTATTGCAAAAATTGATGATTTTTACTTAGAGCATTTAGCTGCTATACGGCAGACAGAAAATCTTAAGGAAGAAGTAAAAACAGTATAGGTGCCTCTCTCTAACCTCCTCTCTGTGTACTCCGTGTCTCTGTGGTAAAAGTCTATTTTAGAAAATTTGGGAAGTTGGAAAAATGAACCACAAAGACACAAAGGGCACAAAGTAAGAATTATTAAGAAATCAACCTATTTAATTTTGTCAAATGTTTTGGTAGTGCTTCCAAGCCTATGGGTACTACTTTAAATTACTACGCCTGAGATGCGTTTATTGCATTAATATAACTAAATATAGTATCGAGTTCGCCTATTGCCTCCAATTCAGCAGTTTCTTCTGGTGTCAATAAGTCAGCTTTTTTCTTATCGAGAAGTTCTTGCATACGCAAACCTAGCTCTTCTGTAAATTTAAATAAGTTGAGATTGTTGACTCTCTCAACCCGAATTCCCGTTGTTAGCCAAGATGAAGGCTTAATTACTACGCTTATCATAAGTTTACTGCAATACTGCTGTAGTTGTTCTCATTTTAGCAGGCGCCTGAAGTCAAAACCATTTTATCTACTCGTCAGTAATTTTTGTAATTGGCAAAGTTAGAGTAAACGCTGTTTGACCATCTTTAACTGGTTCTAAAGTCAAGTCGCCATGATGCGCGCGTACAATTTCACGAGCTAGACTTAACCCCAGTCCAGTTCCTTCGACTTTGCGGTTTCTGGCTGGGTCTCCACGATGGAAACGTTCAAAAATACGCGTGCGGTCGCTATCAGGAATGTTAACAGAAGCGTTAGTAATTGTGACGTGGAGAGTAGTTTGATTTTGATAAGCGTCAATATTTATCCAACC
>NZ_JBXXZH010000407.1:0-5511 GCF_059640475.1 Calothrix sp. CBUCES-K 9914 | reverse complement strand
GGGGTTATTTGTGCTTTTGGAGTTGTAGTCGGAGTTGGAGTAGGAGTTGATATAGTAGACGTGGGAGTTGCGGAGATTTTTTTGGTTAGGGCAACCCCCAATGTGAGAGGACCTTTACGGTCTTTGCCTTCGTTAAATTCTAGTTTTTCACTTTTTTGGTCGCTTTCCGCCCAAGTGTTTGGGTATGGTTTGGTTAATAATAATGGTGCTGCTTGAACATTGCTAACTGGAGTTGTATCTACGGGACGCGCGAGTCGATAAAATGAAATACCGTTACCAAAATCTTTGGTAATAGGATGTTTGCCGTATTCTGTGACAATTGGAACGGCTGGACCTAAAGTCTCGTTACCAGCTATATCTACCGCTAAACGAGTATCTAGTTTTACTCCCCATTCATTAAGTAAAGGGTCGAGTTTGGGGTCGGTGTCAGGGTCTATCATTAATAAGGCATTACCACCACGGTTTAGATAGTTTTGTAATGCTCTAACTTCAGTATCGAAAAGCGCGCGCTTTGGACTTGCGACGATAATAACGTTCGTATCTGCTGGGACTTCAGCTTTTTGAACAAGGTTTAAAGCTTCAGTTGTAAAGCTTTTATCATTTAAACTTTTCACAGCCTGGGTTATAGAATTTTCACCTGCTGTAATTTGAAGTTCTCCATGTCCTTGCAAAAAATAAGCTTTAGAAGCTGTACCAGAAGTTACCTGCTGCAAACGGTTGGTAAGACGAATTTCACTCAGACGTTCCTGAAGGTTTACTACCTGTACTAACTTACGCTGTTGATTAGTTTCTAAATAAACTTCACCTGCTTCTTTGACACCAAATTGTTTGGTTAACCCAGGTTTAGCTTGCGGGTCTACATATTCAAAATCAAATTTACTACTTTGGCGCCGATAGTTTTCGAGAAGGTCACGGTCAAGCGGGTTTTGGTTAGTATCAAATATCCACACCTTTACAGGTTGTGGCAAGGTACGTACTAACTCTCGCGTTTGCGGTGCAAGACTAAATAACTTTGTCTCTGTTAAATCTGTCCGCAGATGGTAGCGGGTGCCGAGAAAGTTAATAAAGCCGAGTATAGCTAAAACTGCAAGCGTTGCAAACAAAGCATTAGTACCTGCTTGAGTCGAACGTTGTCCCAACCAATTATTTTTTTTACTTTCTATTATTACCCAAGCTGCAATAATCACAACTCCAGGTATAAGAAACAACAGCGGAACGGCGCCCCTGAAACCTGAAATTAACCCAACAGTTAAACCAGCAGTAACAAAGAATGAACCTAGCCAAAATAATAATTTCCAGAATTTTCCTTGAGCAATAGTCTTCATAAATTATTTTATATCTTAGATTTTGGCAACGTATAAAACGGATTTAACAGATAATTTATTGTGTATAAACAAAGTCTAGTTAATAAAGATCAACCATTCGTTACATCCGTTCATAATCCGTTGCCAAGATTACTGTCTTTGAAAGCGAAGTGCATCAATTGACTGAGCGGTTAGGAAAATACCTAAAATAATGTAACTCGCAAATAAAATAATTGCGCTAGTATCAAAAACACCTTGAATTAAATTGTTGTAATGCTTGATTAACGATAGATGACCCAAAGCATCGCCGAAAGTTCCACCAATATTCTTGGCAATCAAATCAATAAACAGCAGCACTAAAATAGCAGCGAATGTAAGAACAGCCGAAAGAATTGTGCTGTCAGTTAAAGAAGAAATAAACATTCCCACAGACAAAATTGACCCTGCAAGCATTATTAAACCTAAATGACCTGAAAAAAGAATTAATGATGGCATTGGGGGACTAGCGGCACTGATTACAATACTTTCAAATACTATCAATGGCATTACGATTGTTGTAAAAAAAGTTAGTACTCCTAGTAATTTTCCAACAGCAACAGCCCAATTAGTCACAGGAGATGTAGCGAGTAATTCTAATGTGCCGCGTTTACGCTCTTCTGCATACAGCCCCATTGATAAGATTGGCAGTATAAATAATAGCATCCAACCCATACGGTCGAGGAACGCGCGGATAAATTCATAAGGCACATCAATAGGAGGAACAGGAACTTGAAACTGTTGTCCTTGAATATCTAAGCCCGCTACATACTGAAGAATATCTTGCAATATTAAGATGAAAAATAACCCAGATAGAAACCAAAAGATGCCTGCTACAGCATAAGCTAAAGGCGAGACAAAATAACTTTGTAGCTCGCGGCGGTAAATAGCAATAATGTTACTTAGTACGATGCCCATTATCTATATGGTTTCTCCTTGTGCTTCTCCTTGTATACTTTCGACTAGCTCAGACTGTATCTTGATTTTTTCTTCAGTAGTCAACTTTAAGAACACATCTTCGAGGGTAGCGCTGACGCGACGCATTTCGTATAAATTAAAGCCCGCGCGTAGTAAAGTCTGTGCTATTTCGCTTCCTGGCTCAGTTCCCGGTTGCGTAACAACTCGTAAGCAAGCCCGTTCTGGTAAGATGACTCCAGTTCCAACTGTAGGAATTGATTCTACCAAAATCACGCCCATAACGTTTTGCAATACTTGTTTCGCAAGAGTTGCTTCACCTCCAATTTCTAACTCGTAACCTGAACCACCAGTTAACTGCGTCATCAGGTTTTCTGGTGTGTTTGTCGCAACGATTTTACCCTGGCTGATAATCGCAACACGACTACAAGTCATGCTAACTTCCGGTAAAATATGTGTTGAAAGAATTATAGTGTGGTCTCCCGCCAAACTTTTAATTAGGTTCCGCACGTCAATAATTTGCCGAGGGTCTAAACCAACCGTTGGTTCGTCAAGAATTATTGCTGGTGGGTCATGAACAATTGCTTGTGCTATACCAACACGCTGCTTATACCCTTTAGAAAGCTTCCTGATAATTGTATTGCGCCTGTCTGTGAGGTTACACTTTGCAAGTGACGAACGTACTTTTTCCTGACGGTCTCCTGCACTTACCCCTTTTATCCGCGCGACGAAATACAAAAACCCTTCTACCGTCATTTCTGGATATAACGGCGGATTTTCTGGTAAATACCCAATTTGGCGCCGAACCGCGAGTGAATTTTCGTGTACGTCAAGTCCTGCGATACGTGCTGTTCCTTTTGTAGCTGGCAAATATCCAGCTAAAATTCGCATGGTTGTAGTTTTCCCGGCGCCATTAGGACCGAGGAATCCTAATATCTCACCCTTTTCGACGTTAAACGTCACATCAGAAATAGCTCTCGTAGAGCCATATACCTTACTTAGATGCTCAACCTCAATCATAAGAAGCTTGGGGAATCTCTAGTAATATTCAAGCACTAATTATAGAGGGCTAAGGAGAAAGGATAAGACCTTAAGTATAAAATGAGCGTTTTTTACTATTTATTTTCACTGTTTATAATTTATCCTTTACCTGTATCCTTTAAAAACCCTTTCTCCTTACCCCCTTACCTATGGTAAACTCTACCCTCGTTGCCACACTCTATGTCAACCCCGTGACTGGAAATGATGCCAATGCTGGGTCACGGCTATCTCCTTTTAAAAGTATTACTCGTGCTTTATTTGTCGCAAAATCTGCTGTAATACGTCTGGCACCAGGTACATACAGCGAACAAGGAGGTGAAAAGTATCCGCTTGTGCTTCCACAAGGGATTATGGTTATAGGCAATGAAGCTACTAAAGGTCAAGGTATTGTTATTACTGGCAGTGGTGAATACAATAGTCCTACTTTCGGCGCCCAGAATATTACCTTATTACTGCTTGATGATGCGAGTTTGTCAGGTGTCACAGTAACGAATAACACTGCTAGAGGTACTGGAATTTGGATCGAATCAAGTATTCCAAATCTGGTAAATTGTACTTTCACCAGCTGTGGTAGAGAAGGCGTGTTTGTTAGCGGTGCTGCAAAACCAGCTATCACAGATAACGTATTTATTCAAAATAATGCAGGTGGACTAGTAATCGCGCGCAACAGCAAAGGTGAGATACTGCGAAATACATTTCAAAAAAACGGCTTAGGCTTGGCAATTAGCGATTTTTCGGCGCCTTTGGTCGCTTTCAACAAATTTACCGATAATAAAACAGGTATTGCACTGTCGCGCGAAGCACGTCCAGTATTGCGAAACAACTTAATCGAAAAAAACTCGCAGGGTGGACTACTTATTAACGGTAACGCAATTCCAGATTTAGGCAGTTCGCAAGACCAAGCCAATAATACCTTTCGTGATAACAGCGAATTTGACATTCAAAATTCTACTTCCAATACACTGATTTCTGCTGGCAACCAAGTCAACCCTGTATCTGTGAAGGGACTTGTAGAGTTTGTCGCAGCTATTCTTGATGATACCGATAAAACTGGGGAAAACAGTTTCTTCCGCGATATTAGTGGACACTGGGCAGCACCGTTTATAGAGGTATTAGTTACAAAAGGCTTGATAACTGGCTTACCTAATGGTAACTTTGCACCTGATGCACCAATTAACCGCGCGCAATATGCAGCATTAGTAGCAAAAGCGTTTCAAATTCACTCTAAAAATCAAATTCCCAATTTTACAGACATCAAACGAGATTTTTGGGCTGCTCCAGCCATTGCTGCCACTGCTGGTATGGGTTTTATTAACGGTTTCCCTGACGGAACATTTCGACCTGGACAAAACATGACTAGAGTTCAAGCGCTTGTATCAATCGTTAGTGGGCTTTCTTTGAGTGGTGGTAATGCGAATTTACTACTAGCATTTAGCGACCGCGCCCAAATTCCTAGTTATGCAACCTCTTCTTTGGCAACTGCTACACAAAACTTACTCGTCGTCAACTACCCCCAACTCAATGAAATTCAACCATTGCGTGATATTTCCCGCGCGGAAGTTGCGGCGTTAATTTATCAAGGTTTGGTGACACAAGGAAATTTAAAGCCTATCGCTTCACCTTATATTGTGATTCCAATTGCGGATGTAGCTTCGTTTAGTGACTTAACCGGACATTGGGCTGAAGACTTTATTCGTGGATTGGTAAGTATGAACTTAACGAATGGATATGTGGATGGTACATATCAACCAGATAAACCAATAACGCGCGCGCAGTATGCGGCACTAGTTGCAGCAGCGTTTAACCCAGTTAGTAAACGTTCGGCGCCTGAATTTTCGGATGTGAGACAGGATTTTTGGGGTTACAACGCGATAAGGGTGGCTGCGAGTGGAGGGTTTGTGAGCGGGTTTAGCGATGGAACATTTCGTCCAAACCAAAATGTTCAGCGGTTGCAAGTAATTGTTTCATTAGTTAGCGGAACTGGAATTGCAGGCGCCACTCGTGATAATTTAGGGGCATACAGCGATAGTAACGCCATTCCGACAAGTGCGTGCGCCGCAGTTGCAACGGCTACAGCGAACAATATTGTTGTCAATTATCCAAGTATAAAACAAATCCAACCAAGCCGAGAGGCAACGAGAGGTGAAGTTGCTGCGATGGTATATCAAGCGCTAGTCGCTTTAAAAAGAGTACCAAAAATAAATTCACCGTATGT
>NZ_JBXXZH010000406.1:0-5544 GCF_059640475.1 Calothrix sp. CBUCES-K 9914 | reverse complement strand
AAAGGCAAGGTTTTTCTTTATCAGACGGGACTTTAGCTCAAGTTATCGAAAATATACAGCGTTTCAACCCTCGTGTAATTGGTTTAGATATTTACCGAGAAAATCCTATTCAAGAAAAATTCAAAAATTTGGTTGCAATAATGCAAAGTGGTAAGTTTATTGGTGTTTGTAAAAGTGGTGAAGATGCTACAGACCCAGGAGTTCCACCATCACCTGATATTTCCGAGTTACGAAATCTCGGTTTTACTGATATTGTAACTGACCCCGATAATATTATACGTCGTCAACTACTTGGTATGGCGCCTTCGTCTGCTCCTCAAGCTAAATGTAAAACAGATAAATCCTTCAGCTTTCGAGTTGCTACTCGTTATTTAGCTAACGAAAAGATTTACTCCCAATTAACTGTCGATAAAAACTTGTCTATCGGAAATAAGGTTTTTCAGAATTTACAACCTAATAGTGGTGGATACCATGATACAAATAGTGGTGGGCATCAAATTTTAATAAATTGGCGTGCTGCAAATCCATATATAAAGAAATTTACAGTTCAAGACGTTTTCAATAATAAATTAACTGCTGATTTAATCCAAAACAAGATTATTTTAATTGGCACTAACGCCGAAAGCTTTAATGATAATCATTGGAATACACCTTATACTAAAGGAAAATGGCCTCACGAGCAAATAGCAGGTGTAGTTGTACAAGCACACATGGTTAGTCAACTTCTTAGTTCTGTTTTAGATAATCGACCGATATTATCTACATGGTCTAAATGGAATGATGTTTTATGGATATGGTGTTGGTCGTTAGTAGGAAGTTTACTAGCTTTGCGTCTCCAAAAAATCCGGCGCCTAATTCTAGCCGTGGTAATTAGCTATGGAATATTATACGGTAGTTGTGTTGTACTTTTTATGTTTGGAATTTGGGCGCCGTTAGTTTCTTGTTGCGTAGTTTTGTTAGGTACTACTGCGGGTGTAGTTTTATATTTACATTACCGCGCGTTGTAAAGACGTTACATGTAACGTCTCTACATTTTGCTGCTTTGACTTTGTTCAAATTCTGGACAAACTCCTTGCGGGTCAATTTGACGGTTGTAAAATATGCTTTCTGGCATTGAACATAAACGACCATCGAAAAATTTACATTTCGCACAGCAATTGACTCCAGACATCATAGTTGATTGTTTTACTACGTGTTGTTGTGTAATCCCCAAAAGAATTAAAGTGTTTTTGTGCCATTTCGCGCGGACGATTCCCATTTGTGAAAGAGACTGCCAACGAGGGTCTGTATCTGCAACTTCTTGAGGAACGCGAATCCATGCACCATCATGTTCTGCAACAATTTCTAATTCAACTTCTTTGGGATTTTCTAATTCGACTTGTTTTTTCTGGCTCAGAAAATCTGGATAAACTCCATATTCTATAGTCTCTCCACAACTAGGAATATGGACGATATAGTTTTTTTGTAAATCAGTTCGCGCTAAATCATGAAGACTATCAGAATTTCCGTGAATGAGAATCAAGTGACGGGGTGCAACTTTTGCAATTACCTGTCCAATTCCAATACGGTCAGTATGTGCTGACAAGTTAAATTTACGAATTTGAGCTTTAACGGTATAATCACTATCATCAATCGTAACTGGTTCACCCGGTTGCATACTTTGTAACAATCGTCCCGGTGATTCTTCGTCTGTGTAACCACTAATAAAAATTGCCGCGTTATCTCTTTCCAATAACGCTTTTGCATAATAAATCGAGGCGCCACCGGTGAGCATTCCAGAAGAGGCAATTACAACGCTTGGTTTGGCAATTGCTAATGGGCGTTCTTGATGTTCGGTAACAAAAATTACTTTTTTACCATCACAAAAAGGTGGAATACGACTATTGGAGGCTAAATTACTAACAGCTTCTGGCAATAAATCTAAATTATCGTTGAAAACATCAGTAACTTTTATTACTAGTCCATCTACGTAAATAGGAATATCGTTATTAAGAAAAAAGCTGCTGGTTTTGAGTAAGAGGATAATCTCCTGCGCGCGTCCGAGTGCAAATGCGGGAATTAGAACGTTACCTCCTTTCGAGACAACGTTCCAAACTGCCTGTACTAATTCTGCTTCTTGTTGCTTACGACTAGGATGAATAGCGGCGCCATAAGTTGCTTCGGTAATTAACATGTCGGCAGTCGGTAGGTCAGATAACTTTAACCCAACGGTGGTACGACTATTGGCAACGTTATAATCTCCTGTATACACCAAGCTACGGTTGCCGTATTTCAAATAAATACAAGCGGCGCCAACGATATGTCCAGCGTTAATGAATTTGACGGTTAATCCTGGTAGCGGCTCAAACTCGACTCCTATTTCTTGAGTTTCTAAGTGTAGAAGAGTTTGTTGTAAATCTTGCTCTTCAAATAATGGTTCAAAGTCTTCATTTCTGAGATTAACCTTTAAACAATCTTCTAACATCACCCGTGCTATCGAGCGAGTCCCTGGAGTGCAAACCATCGGTGTTGCTTTATACATTCGATGCAGTACTGGTAAGGCGCCGATATGGTCTGAGTGCGCGTGGGTAACAAGTATAAGATTTGGATTTTTGAGCAGTTCAAAAGCGGGTAAAGGATTGCTTCCTTTCGGTCGAGTGCCTGCATCAAGTACAATTTCGTAACCGCCCATTTCAACACGAAAACATGAGGCACCTATTGAACGTGCCGCTCCTAACGGAGTTACACGCAATATATCACTTTGGTCTTTTTGATTATCTTCTAAATCATCATCAAAATCATCAAAGTCATCTGAATCATCCTCTATTAATTCTTCTAAGGCAACATTTGACATTTGCGGTGCTGCGTCAAGCTTTGCGGAGTGAATACTGCCCTCGTGAGTTTTAATATTAGTAAAGCAAAACTCGTGTATCGCTAAATGATTTGAGCCGACGGCGCCTTGAATTCTATATTTTTTGTTATCAACTTTACCTTCCCATTCTAAGGTACTTTTAAAGATATTAAAGTTAGATATTTTGATTCCGGGAATACTCTCGACTATTAAAGGCTCTAATTTTAGGCGCCATAACTCTTCAAGCGCGACTGTTGGAGGTGTTGACGTTGCTTTTGCGGTTGGTGTTGCAACCTTGGATGGTACTGTTATTGTAACCGTTTCTAATACTGATTCTAATTCTGATTCTTGGGTACTTGACACATCAGAATCTAATTTAGTGGCTGCTGTAATGGTTAATTTACCTAAAACAAATTCAAAATTTAGCTTATAAAGTTGATTTACCTGTAAAATGGCTGTTGCATTAAAGGTGATTTTACAATTCTTTGAGATTTTGACCAATACCATTCCGCGTTTAGCGACTTGTGTAACTCGCCCTATACAGTATGATTGTTGGGGAGACTCCAGTTTAGATATAATCGCAACACTTACTACTTCTCCAGTCGAATCTGTTGCAGGAACGCACAACCAAAAACCGGAACCTTCATAATCACAATTTCCGCGTATTTTAAGTACTTCACCAGTTATTGCACTTAAATACTGTTTTTCGATTTGACCTTCTATGCACCAAAATATTTCCATCGTTAATTTTTGCTTTGTTTCTGCTATAGATGTCATAAAATCTAAGAAAACTCAATAAAATTTAATAAAATTATTAACTGCGGATAAACCAGTTTTTACTTCTATATTTAAATGTTAATACATGGGCGCCATCTTTTGTTTGACTCCTTGAAGCCTACAAGTTGGGCAATTAATTATTATACCACTCCACGTGTTGGTTGCGTTATTTGTGTTTTAATAATATTTACGAGTTAACTAGATTGATTTTATGGTAATTATTTTTACCATGTAGGCACGGAGAAAACTGGCAACGGATAAAAGCGGATGTAACGGATGGATTATTGGTTATAAACAAAATCCATAGCAACCCTATATAGGAATCAGTTATTAAAAATCAACCATCCGTTACATCCGTTTATCATCCGTTGCCAGTCTTCTTAACCCACCAAATTTTATGGCATAGGTGATCAGGTATGCATAAAATATTTTTGTAATTCCTAGAAACATGTAGAGGTTGAAAAGTAAGTATATTATGAATGGACTTCAGTCATTGCTGCTTAAAAAGATGAATTTGGGAAGCGCTAAGGCACTTACTACGAGCTTAACTACAAGCTTGGTACTGTTTGTGTCGATGTTGTATTTAATACCAGCAATAGCACAGTCAAATAATGATGTGCAAATTAAGTTTAATGAGACTGAACCAGATGCTTCAAGTCAAGGTAGACCGAGTGGAAGAAAAGGTACTGGCAGTCGTGGTGACTGTGTTTCTGTGGAAATACCACTTAACGCGATA
The DNA here is from genome assembly GCF_059640475.1 of Calothrix sp. CBUCES-K 9914. Classification (NCBI taxonomy): domain Bacteria; kingdom Bacillati; phylum Cyanobacteriota; class Cyanophyceae; order Nostocales; family Calotrichaceae; genus Calothrix; species Calothrix sp. CBUCES-K 9914. Next base: position 1,201 of record NZ_JBXXZH010000406.1, on the reverse strand, counting down.
GCACCAAATTATAAACCTGGTTTAGCTGTGGAGGAAAATCCGACTTTATGGTTTTATGTTCCTTATCAAGTATCTCAAGTTTCAACAGGGGAATTTTCTCTACAAGATGAGTCAAAGGCTGACGTTGTTCGTTCCTCATTTATAATACCTTCTCAACCAGGTATTGTTAGCTTGAAGTTAAAGACTGCCAAATTAGATATTAATAAAACTTATCAATGGTACTTTAAACTTTATTGTCGTACACAAAGTGCATCTAAATCATCCACACCTGTTTTTGTTAGCGGTGCAGTTCGTAGAGTGGCGCCGAGTCAAAATTTAGTAACACAATTAAAAGCAGCGACTTCACCACGTGCGAGAATTGCGGCTTATGCTACTCAAGGTATATGGTATACTACATTAACAGAGTTAGCTTCTCTCCGTGCAACTGAACCAAAAAATACGACGCTGGTTCAAGATTGGCAAAACTTATTAAACGATGTCGGTTTGAATTACTTAGCTGATAAACCCATTGTTGGAGAAATCGATATTTAATATCGTGTGGGGCTGGCGGTGCCAACCTTACATATTTGTAAAATTAAAAATAGCAAGATAACCTATTAAACATGTCGCATTATCAAAAATTACTCAGAGTTTCTACTAATGCAAAATCGTTACGCAATATTACATCAAATATTGCGGAGATAGTAGCGGAGTCAGGTGTAGAAACTGGTCTTTGCACCCTATTTTTGCGCCATACATCAGCTAGCTTGATTATCCAAGAAAATGCTGACCCCGATGTTCTAAAAGATTTAGCGAATTTTATGGCAAAGCTAGTACCTGAATCAGCAAAATACATTCATGATGCTGAAGGACCCGACGATATGCCAGCGCACATCCGTACTGCTATCACTCACACTTCCGAACACATCCCTATTAATAAGGGACAATTAGTTCTAGGTACATGGCAAGGTATTTATATTTGGGAACATCGTCAACACAATCACGTTAGAGAACTAGTTGTTCATATATCTAGTTAGTGGTGAGTGCTGAGTGGTGTGTAGGTTCGCGCATAAGGCGCTAAATTTAGAACGTGGTTACGTTGTTTCAAGCACCAATTTTCGCACAACCTGGCTAATTTTTTCGCATACGCGCGCTAATTACTGGGCGTTCGCTTATTTTTAGAACCAAAGGGGAATTGAAGCCTTGATGTAAAAGAAAAAAG
>NZ_JBXXZH010000405.1:0-5656 GCF_059640475.1 Calothrix sp. CBUCES-K 9914 | reverse complement strand
TACACCACCGCTCAAAACACAACAAAAACTGATTTGAGTTCCTACACCACCGCTCAAAACACAACAAAAACTGATTTGAGTTCCTACACCACCGCTCAAAACACAGCAAAAACTGATTCAGATTCTTACAACAAAGCTCAAAACACAGCAAAAAGCGATTTAAACTCATACAACACAGCTCAAAGCGCTGCGGATAACGCTTTAAGTGCCTTTAAAGATGCCCAAGTAATGGCAGCAATAGCATTAGAAAAGGCGACATCAACTATTACTGCGGCAAATGGAGCTTGGGGTAATTGGGACAAAACACCTGGTATTCAAGATAAGTCACTCGATAAATCAGGTTTCCAAGCTTTAATTCCTCAATTCCAGGCACTAGTACAAAAAGAAGGTAGAGAAATACCAGGTGATCAAGTTGTTGCCCAAAAATTAGACCCTAGCACTCTGTTTTTAAAACAAGCTCATGATGTTCGTGTTTGGTTCCTTAATGAAGGTGCAAGCTATCGCAACCAATTAGCTTATGAAGCAACTAGGGGTAGTGGTTATGAAAAAGGGATGATTTTTAGTGATGTCTCCTGCGATATTAGCAATGGTAAAAATAAGGGTTGTCAATTAGGTGAAAAGGATGGTGTATTAGACATTGGTGACTTTGTTAACTTGGGTACATTAAAAGGTAATACACAGTTAAACTTCTTAATCAAAGCTGATGGTGCGAGTGCTTCACCTCGGAATGGTGATATTTATGGTGGTATAACAGAACTCAATCCAGACCGTTTGCAGCACTTGATGGCTTGGCAAGTCGGTGATTACCTAATGTTGGGCTTTGAAGACTTACGTAATGGTGGTGACAAAGACTATAACGATGTCATGTTCGTTGTAGACTTCGGTAAAGATAACTTAAAAACATCCGCAGTACCTGAACCGGGAACAATGGCAGCACTCTTAGGTGTAACAGGTGCTGGAATGTGGTTACGTCGTCGCAAAATCAAAACCGGCGCGAATCGCTAAAATTTGATGTTCCGTTAAATTTGGTAATTGCCACCAAACCTCGTAGAGACGCGATTAATCGCGTCTCTACAAGGTTTATAGGTTTATCGAATTTTCTTAACCGAGCAGTATTGGAAGCCGTCTTCTATTAAAGAAAATGTACCTATTGACCAACTTGTTGCTATTGCCTTATCAGCACAAGTATCAGGCGCCTGTGGTTGATAACCTGCTTTTACACCTTGAATCATATAAACAAATGAAAAAGCTCGGCTACGAAAACTTTTAGTTTCTTTTGGTAAATACGGTTTTATAATTCACTATATTATTTTGGAAGATGATGTTGTAATTTTAAACGTTTATCATGGACTAGAAAATCGGTCTCGTTAATATTAGTAATTATCTAAATATTGTTTACGTTGTTACAGATAACGTAGAGACGCGATTAAATCGCGTCTCTACAAAGAAATAAAATATCTATTTAGAACCTTTTGGTTTGAGTGATAGCAACATTTCTACTTGACTTGAGGTTTTGTCAGGACTGGTTGCAGTCATACTCACACCACGAATTGAGCTTAAAATAGCTTTTGACTCCGGGTCGATAGCCGACTTGCCAGTTGCAAATTTATTTACCAATGTCATTGTTTTGTCCATATCGAGGTAAAAGTAACCACCATTGGGTTTTTGTAATGAATTGGTAATAGTTTTGAAAGAATCATCATTTTCCAGTGATTTACCGTTTTGCGTTGTAATTACATCCGCAATTGGGGCGCCCAATGCTACAAATACGGTATCTTGGTCAAGCCAACCATGTGCGAGTACTCCACCTTGGTTTGGAACGTCCCATTCGGTAACTTGTTTACTACCAATATTGCGCTGTTTAACGCTGACATTTTGAGCTTTGACAAGATTATCGAGTTTGGCGAACATTGATCTAGCTGTCTTATCGTCTTTGGTGTCAAATACTAAGGCGCCACCAAATCCTGTTTGTGCTAGTAATCCTTGACTCGAAGGAATTGCAGCTAATGCAAATTCGCCGTCCATCCAAGCAAATACTTCTTTGTCTAAGTCAATATTTGCATATCTGGTGTAAGTACGTGCGGCGCCTAAAGCTGTCTGAAGTTCAGGAATATCTTTTGATTGGTCAAGCATTGCATTCCACCAACGATTTATACCTTGTCCGTTGATTAGAGCAAATGTCTCAGCAGGGAATGTAGAAACTATTTTGGAATTGGTTGACTCATATTGATATACGTTCAACTTCGGGTCAAGGTTTGCAGTTGCCTTCATCCGTATACCAACGTCGTCAATTCCAAATCCTATCACCATTGATTTAACTTGTTTGAGTGACTCTAAAGCTTTTGGTGGAATTTTTGCGGTTTCGGGATCAGATTTGATTATCGCTTCAACCATTCCTCCATAGTCAGGTACAAATATTTGAGCAACGGTGTTTTTTAAGTCGGCACCTTTACTCAAAATTTCGCTGGCGCCTTGTTTGCTTAACAGCGATGGTTCACCTTTGAATGTATCAATTGCTTGTTCAACCGAGCGTCTACTTGAAGCTACTACAACATAAGTATTATCTAAAACAGTACTATATGAAGGGGTATCTTTACCTTCTGCTTTATCTTGTATTTTATCTTTTGCTTCACCTTTTGATTCGGTAATTTTGAACCCTTTATAATCAGTTTCTGTGAATTTTATATCTTTTTGAGACTTGAGTTTATTTGTAAAATTTAAAGCCGATATTTTATCTTTAATCCCGATCACCATCAGCATATCAACATCTGGTGTGCTTCGAGTAGACTTTGCCTGTGCTGGTTTAACTGGACTTGGTGGTAACACGGCAAACATTATCCCTCCCACCCACGGTTTAACGTCTTTTTCATACGAAACACCGTCTTTTTCTAGACTTTTATTAAATTCCCCCATACCTTTAGCAAACAATTGTTGTGCTTCAGGAGTGCCAAACTGTTCAATTTTTGCCCAGGCTTTTGGGTCGGTTGTGATATATCCTGCCATTAATGCCTCGTCTGGTACTATTTTAGCACTTGCTAAGGCACCGGATGCATCACCAGAAGGACCTTTAAGAAAATATGTATACGCAGCAAAGGCGCCACCTGCAACAACTGCCGTACCAATTACGGCAACAATAAATTTTGATCCTGACACTTTTGTTAACCTTATCTATCTTAATTATGCTTAAATTGTCAGCGAGTTTTTTCAAGCCGTCATTGTAGAGTTTTCGGATATATTTATCATTTCAATAGATATACTGAGTTTACAGATTTAATTAGTAAGATTACGTATAGAAATTTAATAATTTATGAAGAACATAGGTTAACTGACGTGCATTCAAGTTAATATTACTAGTTTGCGTGCGCTATGAGCGCTACTACAAACTAATTTACCTAAATTGTAGCAATTTTACTGAACCTCAATTACAACAAGTGTTCATAAAATAATAGTATTTACTCGAATCAATAAAGCTTTATAAACCTCCGTGATTTGTGTAATTTAAAACTTGTCAAAAGTATAAATAGTAGCGGTGGGCTGTAGCCCACCATATAAATGTTATTGAACAAAAACGTGTGGTGACAGAATGTTACTTATTAATATTATCTTGAACAGTTTTCACATCCAGCTTTAAGCGCTCTGCTATTTGCTCAATAGTTAACCCTACCTCTAGTAAGATAGGAATTGTCTCTATTTTTTGTTCGAGTCGTCCCTTTTCAAGTCCTTCTTCAACCCCTTCTAAATAGACCTTGCTTTTTCTCAGTGATTCTAATTCAAGCATAGCTTCTAGTTCCTTTACTGTTAGATTCGGAAGTTTATCTACTACCACCGTTTGAATAAATTGTAGAACTTTTTCTTTTAAAGCGGGACTGGTAATTTCCGAATTTGCCTTAAAAAGCATCTGTCGAGCTAACTCCCCAGTTTTATTTTTGCTTTTTTTCTCGGCGACTAAACGCATAATTCCTACACCTAAAGATTGATTAGGGTCTTTACCTAGTTCGTCTAGATAAAACCGACGTAAGACAGGTAAGAATATCTCTAAATATGGTGGGAGTGTTTTTTCGTTGCTGCGTTTATCGTAGATGACAATAGCATACCATTTCTTGTTTGGTGGTTTATGCTGAGTCAAATACATTATTATTTTGCCAAAAAAGGCGTTGTAGAAGTTACTGTCCTTATATGCTTGTGCTTCAACAAAGTAAAGTGGCATGAAGCTATACCCTGAGCGCGTTGTAAATAAACCATCCAACCGAAGACCTTGTTGCTTAACTTCTTCTGCACCGAACGAGTATGCAGTTTTATCGTGCTGTGGTTCACCGATGAGTTCAAAGAATAGTTCCGGCAAGTCATTGAAGATTTTATAAAAGAGTGGATCTGCTGTCATTCACTTTTCGCTCACACCTATGGAGACGTGGTAGATTTCAATCAGTACAATGTTGCTATATAGTTTAATTGTTGTATTTATATACATAAATTTTCATGCGCTTAGAATTTTGATTCACCACAGAGGCGCAGAGGAGCCACTGCCGTGTAGGGGTTCCTCCCGAGTCGCGCAAGTGGCGTGGCACAGAGAGGAGGAAGAGAGATTTGTGCAGTTCTCGGTGCCTCATGTAGATATATTTGCCTTCCGACTGGGAATTATAAAAATAAGCTGTAAAAGCTTCCAATAACTACAATTTTACAGTATAAATATACTAAATAAATATTTTTACAACTATGCAGCGTCTCCAGTCAGTCAGTGCATCGGATTTGCAGGCATTTTTAGGTGCCCCCGAACAGTTATTGCAGCAACCAGTAGAATTGCAGTTAGCTGTTGCCAGTTTTGCGGATACACCTCGTAGTTTACTTGAGGTTTTAGTGAATAGCGCTTTAGAGGAGGTAGCCGAAGCTGCTTCTTTACATGTAAATTGGCCAGGAGAAATAACAGATTGGCAGAGTGCGGTGGATGAGATACTTGAATCTCGGCAAATGGGACAAAACGATAGACTTGCTGTAGAACTACTTAAGATTGGCGCCGTACCTCCCTGTTTTTTGAGCAAGTGGGTTCCAGCAGAAAGGTTAATTCAAGGATTGCGTAATCCTTACATGCCGTTGCGCTACCGTTTCAAAAACAAACTCAACTATAAACGCAGGTAAATTAAGTTTAGCTACATCACTTCCTGGTGGTATGGTGAACGTCTACACGATAAGCTTCCATTGATAAACTTATAACTCCCGCACTCTTGTTTCAGGATAATAAGTCAAGGTAGAGTATTTCCTCTAGCTTGAGTGTGAGCTAGGTTTTTGAAATACTCAGATTTTTTGATCCCCCCAACCCCCCTTAATAAGGGGGGCTAAAAATCTTGCCTTTTTATTAAAACCTGGGCTAAAAATCTTGTCTCTTTATTAAAACGTAGGCCAAAACTCTTGTTCCCCCCTTATTAAGCAGGGCTGTTTCATTCCCTCTCAAATCGGATTTGTCAAGATGGTTAGCTATAAAAATCATAAGTATGGGTAGCAATGAAATAGACTTTTAAGCACATAAATATAAGTGTGATTGTTTATTTTATCGGCGCCTTGGTAGCAAAATTACCAATAAAGATTTGCGCGAAACCCTTGATTTTTCAAGATTTTTAGGGAACGAATCAGCCCTGCCTTATTAAGGGGGGTTGGGGGGATT
>NZ_JBXXZH010000404.1:0-5692 GCF_059640475.1 Calothrix sp. CBUCES-K 9914 | reverse complement strand
ATTCTCGATTGGTGTTGAGTTTTAAGGCTAGTAGGTCTAAGGTTCCTTCTGTTTCTTCGAGTAAGTTTAAGTCTTCGCGCTGTAGGTTCTCGGTGAGGGTAAATTCTAATGCTTCCGAGTCGGTCATTTCTCGGATTATTGCGGGGACTTCTGTTAATCCTGCTTCCTTTGCCGCACGATAACGTCTTTCTCCTGCTACTAGTTCGTAGTTATCCCCTACTGGTCGCAGTACGATATTTTGTAATACTCCATTTTTATTCACAGAGTTAACTAGAGACTGCATTGCTTCTGGTTTAAAGTAGCGTCTTGGTTGGGGAGTTTGGGGCAGAACTATTTTATCAAGCGGCGCCACCATTATTGGTGCAGTGCTAGATGTTGTTACTTCGGTTTTGGCTGCTGCAGTTGATTTGGATGGTGCTTTCTTTTTAGATGCTGGCGCCTTTACAGTGGGTTTTACTGTTCTTGCTGTTCCTGGTTTAGGTGTACCACCTATGTTAGCTGCACTCATGATTGTGTCTCCGGATCGGGTTAGGGATATGTTGTTAAGAAATATTTATACCTGAAGAAGTCTTAACATACTTTGAATTGAATCATCCTCCGTACTGCAAAAAGCGTGTTCATAATCATTCTTACTCTGCTAATTAAAATGAATGACTTTAACTATTATTTTTATGCCAACAACTAACTTTAAATAAAAAATAAATTTTCGATATAAAATTTACATAAAAAATATATTTAACGCAGAGCTTGGCAGTAAATAAGCAAGTAGTTTATAACTGAAAAAGGAATAATTTTTCAAAAATAAAAAATTAAATTTATGAGCGACGCTAAGAAAAAAAAGCCAGAATGTCCTGTTCCAAAAGAGGTAAGAGAGGCAATTAAATATACTGCTGATACTGTTGATAAGCACAAACAAATTGTTAAAAAATTAAATCCTTTTGGCTAATAGATAAAATGTAGCCAAAATTTTCATGTCTATATTATTTAACCCTGTAGTTTTTTTCAACTACAGGGTTATAAAATTTTAGGCAGGTGTTTAACAGATTAAGTGCTATTGTTTGGGTTGTAATAAGCAGGCGCCTTTGGGATAGTGTGGGAAAGTTAATCGAAAATTGAATACAATTAAAATTTTAAGGATTATAAACATTGTTTTAATCGAAATTGTATTACTTCATCTTCTAAATATATTTCGTAAAATGCAGAATAATATTTTTTAAATAGTTTTACTGTTAGACCTAAACAACTTGCAATATCTTCTTCTTTAACATACAATTTCTGACTCCGTACTACTTGGATAGCGCCTGCTAAAATATAATATTTTTGTTCGTCTTGGTGGAATTCCCGAAAATTCCCATAAGTTGTGTCTTTGCTGCAATATATTGTCCAACAAGAGTGTATTTGCCACGGATAACCTAAACTATCAAATAAAACAGAGTCACCATAACCATTAGTATGGTAAAAAACTTCAGCGTTACACCACCAACATTTTATCAAACGAGTTTGAGGCTCTCTAGTTGGCTTGGGTATGGATTTTTTTATTGAATCACTTAGGCGGCTAATTAAACTAGTTCTTATACCACCACCGACTCCATAATATGCACCTCCCCAACCACAGTTACATCCTGCTGAGTGATTCCAAGCATTACACATACTTTAATTTTTTATTGGGATAATAATTATAGATTCATTTTATATTTGTTTTTAGGAGAAATTAATTAACTTTTTATGAACTAAATCCCTGAAAGACAAAAAATATTAAAAGTTTTATATTTAATAATAAATATGATGCGCGGAGTGGAAATGTATTGTTATCTTTAATTAAATTTATATTGGCAGATGCTCCACTCCAACGGACTCGGCGCCATCTCAAGTAAAAATATCTCCACCAGTTATATATATGATGGAGATAACAAACATATAAAGTTTCAAGTACTATTATTTGGGTTGTGTATCGCAGGCGCCTTCTTCTAACCGATACTCTAACCCCCATGCTTTAATTCCTAGGCTGACGGAATTACAATTGTTGTCTAGGAGAATAACTAAGCTTGGCGCCAGTGCCATTAATGCGAGAATGATAAGCACCCACAGGGAATAATGAGTTTTTGAGACTAAGTTGTTTTTCATACAAGGGTTTATATTTACATAGATAAGGGTTGTTGGTGGAAGCGCTTCCGACTTATCTTTAGTATCGAAGGTTAGGTAAATTAGTTCAGCTTTGGCATTGCCTGACTTCTGCGTGAAAATGGCATGACTTTAGCAAGATATGAATTTTTAAACTAAAATTGATACAGTCTATATACTGATGTATGCCGCAAAATTCTATTGCTGCTTGCTCTGATGGTATCGAGAAAGCAAAACAAGCTTTAAAGAGAAAAGGGTTAAGCCGACAGAAACTAGCTGGATATAAGGACTGTAATCTTTCCCGCAGTACAATCGATAATTTTTTTAATGGAAAAGCTGTCAGTAATGAAAGTTTTGTCAATATCTGTAAGGTTCTTGAACTTGATTTTGACGAAATTGCTGGTATTTCACAAGTAAGCGAACAATCGGCGCCACTTCGCGAGTCATTGAGTGAGACTATAAATATTGATGAGTTAGTGCGAACCGCACGTGTTTATATTGGCGCCGATATTGAAGAACGTTGCGGTACAATGCGTGTACTAGATATGACGCAGCCAATAGGATTAAATGACATCTACACCAGCGTCAACATATTAGAAAAAATTATTGGTCGCAAGCGGTTAGAAATCGCCGAACTGATGAAAAACTGCAACCCTGAAAATTTTGACCGATTTGGACTTAGCCTCGTAACAGAAAAGCGAGTACCAGGATTAGAGGCAGTAGAGCGTCATAGTAAACTAATAGTACTGGGAAAACCGGGCGCGGGGAAAACAACTTTTCTAAAATATATAGCTATCCAGTGCATTTCTGGAAATTTTTATACGGAACACGTTCCCGTTTTCATTACCTTAAAACAATTTGCAGAAACTCCGAAACAACCGAATTTACAGGAATTTATTAGCCAACAATTAGATATAGAAATAACTCAATTGCTCAATTCCGGTAAATTTCTAATTTTACTTGATGGTTTAGATGAAGTAAGAGAAGAAGATAGCAGCAGAATTATCAATAAAATTGAAGAATTTACTCATCGATATAGCAGAAATAAATTTATTATCACTTGTCGTATAGCAGCACGAGAATATACATTTCAAAATTTTACCGAAGTAGAAGTAGCGGATTTTGATGAAAAGCAGATAAAAACATTTGTTACCAACTGGTTTCGCTCAAAAGAAGCTTCGGCACCAAAAAAATTTATGCAGCAGTTGCAATCAAATGAACAAATAAAAGAACTAGCTACAAATCCCCTACTGCTGACATTATTATGTTTAGAATTTGAAGATTCAGGGGACTTTCCCTCCGACCGCGCGGAGCTATATAATAGAGCAATTCATACTTTACTCAGAAAATGGGACTCCAAACGTGGAATTGTGCGAGATGATGTATATAAACAATTATCAATTCGGCATAAAGAAGATTTACTAAGCGAAGTTGCTTGGAAGACTTTCGAGCGCAAAGATTATTTCTTTAAACAGAGAAGCGTAGAGGAATATATCTCTGATTATATCCGCAATTTACCACAAGCTAAAACAGACCCAGAAGCATTGCGAATAGATAGCGAAGCAGTTTTAAAATCCATAGAAGCACAACATGGACTTTTAGTAGAGCGAGCAAGGGGTATTTACTCATTTTCTCACCTGACATTTCAAGAATTTTTTACCGCTAGAGAGATTGTTTATAATTCTAATCAAGAAGATGCTTTGAAAATTTTAACCAGTTATATTAGCGAAAAACGTTGGCGAGAAGTGTTTTTATTATCAGTCGGGATGTTGAAAAGTGCAGATTTGCTATTGCAATTAATGAAACAAAAAATTGATAGCTTACTCTCTAGGGATGAAAAATTACAGCAGTTTCTTGCTTGGGTTGAAGAAAAATCGAACTCGGTGGAGGCGCCTTATGAAAAAGCTGCTATACGTGCTTACTATTTAGACCTTGCCTTCGTCCAAAAGCGAGACCTCGCCAAGGGCATCGACCAAAACTTCTGCCGAGACCTCGACTTCGACCTCGCCCTCGACTTCGCTCTTGACCTCGACCTCGACTTCGACTTCGACTTCGCCCTTGACCTCGACTTCGACCTCGACTTTGACCTTGCCCTCGCCGATGTCCGCGTCCGAGACAGAGGAACGGAAGACGAATTAAAGCGCAAGTTCCGGCGGTTAAAAACTAAACTGCCTAGTTCAAAAGAAGATTCTGATTTTTTCAAACAATGGTGGGTTGCAAACGGCGCCAATTGGACTGAAGAGCTTAGGGCTATTATGATTGAGCATCGTAATACTGGTCACGACTGGCAATTTACTGACTCTCAAAAAGAACTTTTGGAAAAATATTACGGCGCCAACCAGTTACTCGTTGATTGTCTCAATAGTGATTGTTATGTTAGCCGCGATGTTCGTAAACATATTGAAGATACACTATTACTACCGATAAAATCTATTAAACAAGATAATCAACCACCTGCATAGGGATAAAATTGCGGCGCCACGGGTTCAAAAAATATCTTCAGTATAAAAATTACTCATCCCACTTGCCCCCGACACCCTTCGACATAAACCCCCGACACCACCCGACAAGAGTATTGTTATAAGTAACTAATAGTCATACAATGCAATCGTTACAACCACCGACATAGGTTTTGTCGTGCCCTGTCGAGGGGTCAAGGAGATCAGCATTATGGTTAGTAAGAAAGAAGCAGCAGAGTTTTTAGGTGTTTCAACAAGAGCTGTAGAGAGGTACACCGCGTCGGGTAAATTGCCTTGCTCTTATGTGCAGGGTAAATTCGGAAAAGAAGCAAATTACAACCTTGAAGATTTAGCTCGTTTGAAAGCAGAACTTTCTACCCCTACCTATCAACCGGAAATTATCCACCCCCCGACAAGCTCCGACAGTAAATTACCCCCCGACAGTGCCCCCCTGTCGAGGGTGTCGGGGGCAGAAGTTTCTAGTATTGACTATGAGGAACGCTTCTTGGTGGCACTAGAAAATTTAGCTAACCGCATCTCTATCAGCGATAAGCTACTACTATCCCTACTAGAAGCACAGAAACTAACGGGACTATCGCGCGAGTTCTTAAGGGAAGCAATTAAGTTAGGAAAGCTTAAGGCTCAAAGAATTGGTAGAGGTTGGAAGCTTAAGCGTAAGGATTTAGATGTTTATATAGATAATTTGTGACAACTATAAAAATCCTAAAAGTTCCACCAATGGTGGAACTTTTAAGATTTACGCATATGTATATGTAGCAAAAATCACACAATTCCTAATTAATATAGTCAGCGTCGAACAAGGTATACTGGCGCCACTTGAAAACGCACCTCTGGAAACAAAACAATGGTTTATAGCGGGTACTGTTGGTGTGGTGAGTGCGGTGGTTGTGGCACTGGTCAGCTTTACTGCGTCGAATTTTTCTTCTTCATCGCAACGCGCAGGAGTTCGTAACACTGGTTGGGCAATGTCTTTAGCTGCGGGTATTGTATCGTTTGCCACTGCTGGAACACTGGGAAATTTAACGTTAAAACAAATTCGTCGCACTACCAAAGATTTACAAAATCAATTTGACTCTGTACGTCAAGGTAAT
>NZ_JBXXZH010000403.1:0-2827 GCF_059640475.1 Calothrix sp. CBUCES-K 9914 | reverse complement strand
CCAGGGCAATATTACAAACAAAACCCTTCTCTTCTGATATACAAAGAGAAGGCTTTTGTTTTTTGCTTTGTTGGCGCCGCAACATATTGAGGAATAATGAAAAATATGTTTCGGCGCCAATAATAATATTTAAATCAATCAAAAATAATTATTGATAAATATAGCGTTTCTCGTTCTCATGAAGTATGTAAGAGCGGGCAAGGATGCCCACCCCAGAAGAGAATTCAGTATGACATAATAAATATAATTACTTTTATATTTTTCAAAAGTAAAGGCTCCACAGTTGCGCCTATATAGGATTATTATAGGCGCCTGTGGTTTGTGCTTTGTCCCTTATTTGCATAGTTATGTTGATTCGGCGCCCTGATAACTGATAATTTAATTAAGTAGGTGCAGTTAAGTTTTGGAGCGCCTGTTGCATCTGATTAACTATATCAAGTTGGGACTTACCGCTTTGCTGTATTTGAACAAAACTTTCATTAAGACTTTGTAGCTTTTGCAATAACTCATCTAGACTATTTTGAGTTGGTTGGAGTGTCTCCTCATATAATGTTAGTTTAGCTTTTGATTCCGCAAGAGCAGCGTTAAGCATTAATAAATTATCTTCTCTAACTTTTAAATCCTGATATTTTTCCTCATACTCTGATGTTTGATTGTCTATCGTATCTTGCGATAACTCAATGCCAGCATTTATCTGTTCAATTTGACGCTCAACATCCTGCAATATTGAAAACAACTGTTTTTGTTGTAACTCAATTTGTGCCAAAATCGGTTTTAAGTCAATCTGGTTGCCTTGGTCGTTACTATTAGTCTTACCTTGGCGCCTCATTAACACAACCTGATATTGACGAAGTTCCCCTTGACGTTGTACCAAACTTCGACGTTGACCAACCAGTGTTTCATTCAACATCTGATAAAGGTCTTTTTCATCATTAAGTTCTTCTTCAAGGGTCGCTAACTCGCTAACGTCAGCTTGACCAATTTTTTGCTGAATTTCGTTTATCGTCTGTTCTTTATAATTAAGCTCTTGCTCTTGATCCTGAACAAAGCTCGAATCAATATTTAACTTATCTTGCAAATCTTGTACTGTTTTCTCTAATTCCTCCAATGGCATGGAATCTAAAGCTTCAATATCTACAGATTCATTCGATACAGCATCACCAGAAGTCATTAAAGTACTAACTTGCTGATACAAGTCATCTTGAGAACGTAATTGCTCTTTAAGCATCCGCGCATACTCTTGCTTACTATCAAGAATGTTTGCTGCCGTTCTCATCTCACATGTTTGTTGCTCTAAAACAGCTTTGACTTGCTGACACTCATTTTGAACAACGTCAAGTTCTTGTGATAAATTATCAACCTCAAGCTGTTGCTGTTCAACCTCAACTTTATACTGCTCGAACTTCTGCCAATGCGAATTCAATAACTGCTGTTGAGAAGTTAATATCGAGAGCGCAAAATCCAAACTTTCCTGAATAGTTTCAGTCGAAGATACATTACCCTGCATACCTTCGAGCAAAGCGTAAAGAACTCCGGCTTGCTCCGAGTCTATAACAGTTCCCTGCTGTAAACTTACGCTCATCTCTTCTAGGCGCCGCTGTTCACCGCGTAAATGCTCCCAGGCACCCTCTAATTCTTGACGTTTGCGCTCAACATCCTCTTTCAGAAAAGCAATTTCAGCGCGAGAATTGTCAACTTCTTGTTTTTCGGAATCTAAGTTTTGACACTCTTCCTCAAGCTGTTGAAGTTGCGCCATCCGGTCTTCAATTTCAAGTTCTCGTCGGCTGAGTTCCTGCGCTTGGAAAGTTAACGACTCCTTCCACTGATTTATTTCTTCTTCTTTTGCCTTAAATTTTTCTACCTGTCGAGAATAATTCTGCAAAATTGTTACCAATGGTCGATTTGCGTCTTGAATGCGCTGAACTTGTTTGGTTGGACTTAACTCCACCATCACAAGGGCACCATCGTTCAATTTACTTGCTTCTTCAGCGGGAAGTGTTTAACGAGCCAGCGCATTGTGAGGATGAATACCTCAAGATGGGCCTGCATAAGTATTGTCATCTGTGTGGGGTGTTTGCAGAATACTTTTGCTGTGCGTGGGTGCTTTCTGAGCGGCAGGTCTGGTTTTTACCTCTGCTTTGCTATAACAACCCTAGTGCCCAAGATATCTTTTCTGTCCAATACTTCGTGCGGCAAAGTCCGTACTAGGGGGCGTTTTTCTGTGTACAGGGCCTGTGTGTTGCAACAGCCTGCCAGGCTCTGTGTCAGCCTGACAGGGCCATTGTTCTCATGAAAACTGATCAGTGAAGTGCAAACGGTCCTGAGCAACATCGGATTATATTTTTTTGTTTGGTACAAGGGCATCTTCTGGTGTCTTTGGTGTGTACATGTCCTGCAGCATATGCAGAGTTGAAAGTTGCTGCTAGATGTCAGTTCTGCAACCCCGTCAGACACCCCACCTAGGGCTCTGGCTGCCTATCGTACACTAAACACAGCCTGCATATGCACAGCATCGCAGATGCAAGGTGAATCTCAACGCTATTAAACATTCTTCAGACAACAGGCACTCTTGATCGTCCTCTGCTTTGCTGCCTCGGCCTTGCCGAGTACCGACAACTGTGTGTCGCACTCTTGCTTGTCGGTGAATGTGAGCACACTGATCACTGGTGAAATTGCCAAAGCACGCTTTCATCACGCTACCTGCACTTGGCACAGCGGTGCTCGGCTGAACAGAGCTAGCACCAGCCCTCCTGCTGCTGCTGCTGCATCTGCCACAGCAAAAGAAGAATCAACTCTTGAACACTACGGCACAACGTAACAGAAAACG
>NZ_JBXXZH010000402.1:0-5751 GCF_059640475.1 Calothrix sp. CBUCES-K 9914 | reverse complement strand
GCCCCCTGAATTGTTACATTCTTTTTCGCTTGAGTTGCCAACCAATTCAAAAATTCAAAGTCAGCCAACTGTCGCACTGCATCATAACGAATTCCATCAATATGATACTCTTCGACCCAATATTTTACAATATCACCAACATATTTCCACGCTGGCTTAACATCTAACTTTTCATCATAATTACTGTAATTAAACTCTGGACCCCAGTAATTACCAGGGTCTTCTGGATAGTGCATATGTTCATAATACCAGTAATTGCGGTCGATTAACATCAAAGGACATTCTTCGTCAGTGTGGTTATAGATTCCATCCATAAATACGCGGATACCACGTTTGTGACATTCATCGATAAACCGCTTTAAATCCTCAGTAGAACCATAACTTGATTCAGTCGCGAAAAAGTGACGTACTTTATAACCCCAACTATAATCACCAGGATACTCGTTTACTGGCATTAACTCAATTGCATTAATTCCTAGGTCTTTGAGATAATCTAGTTTTTCGATTGCATCGACATATTTGCCACGTTTATGTTCATCAACTTCACCACCTGTAAAGTCAGCAACGTGCAATTCATATACTACCAACTCATGATTTTGAGGTAATGGTTGTTCATCATACTGCCAAACATAAGCATCTACTATTTTTTGACCATCTTTAATTCTAACTATGCCGACAGTACGCTCCTCATCAACATCAGTAGCATAAGGGTCAATCACATCGATCCATTCATCTGGTTTAAAGTTTGGACTTTTGGTTTGAACACGAAATTTATATCGGTAAATACCGTCTTCAATGTCTATTTTGGCACGAAAGTAACCATCTTCTCCTTTGACCATTGGTATTTCTTTCCATTCGGAAAAAGACCCGATTAAAGCTGCTGCATTGATGCGAGGAGCAAAGAGATTGAATTCGATTGAGTTTGTCATGTATCTTACTTAATATTAATGCAAATATTTTTATATATTCGTGGAATTATTACAAATGCGATTCCTTCTAGGGATAGATGTAATTACGTAACGTCTGTTGGGTTCCGTTCTGAGACCCAACCTACACAATAAAAAAGGAGGAGTAGGGTTAACTACTTCTCCAATTAGTGCATCTACTAAACTTTTTATAGTAATAATTGGTGCGTGAAGCTACAGGTCTTATAACTACGCTTAAGTTTTTTCTAGCGTCACGCACCCTACGAACTTACACCTACAGCTAATTCATTGTTTTCGTTATTTACTACTGAACGACCATCTAGAATTGGTTTGTGAGTGCTAAGGTCAAATTTATAACCGTGTGGTAATATGTGGAGACGGGCGCCACAAAATGCTAGAGGTTCGTCGCGAAGTATTTCATCAACGTTGTTGTGGACTAACTCGTTCTCATCGACCACGGTGATTACACCTTCACCAACTACTTCCATAATGTCACCTGTTATGGCCATTGCTGTATTTTCATCAATCCCAAAACCTAATACTGCTGGTTGCTGGGCAAGCGCTGAAATTAGGCGCCCTAAGCGTCCACGTTGCGAGAAGTGCTGGTCAATTACTATACCGGGCAAGAATCCCATCCCTGGTCCAAGTTCTACAATATTTATCCGAGGATTAGTTTCTGAGTCTCCCTCAACAATCATAATATCAGGCATTACCGCCGCCCCCGCACTTGTTCCCCCAACCACAAAACCTTCTGCGTAGCGTTTGTGAATTGCAGCATCAATTTCGGTATCTTTAAGAATACTAGTAATTCGTGCTTGATCACCACCTGTAAAGAATATACCTGTAGCCTCTTCAATAGCTTTTAAAGCAGTAGATGAAGACGCATCTTCACGTGTTTCTGTGTCAATAATACGGGCATTTTCGGCGCCAAGACGTTCAAAAACGCGAATATAATTTTCACCAACTTCTCTAGGCAATTCTGTGGCTGCGGTCATGATTACAATTTTAGCTTTTGTACCTCCAGCACGACGTACAAACTCGCGCAGAATAATGCAATCACCCTGTTTATCTTCGGCGCCTCCTATAATAACAAGTTGGCGTTTAATTTCATCCGTCACAGTATTGCCTCCTGATAAATGTTTACAATGCGGTTAGATAAAACCAATTTTTTATTGCCATTACATTGTCACAGATTGATGATAATTTTACTCTCATTCCAACGATACATTTTGAATCCTAATCTAATGAGGTAAACCCAGAGATTCAAAATTGCAGTTTACTACGTCTTATTCAATTTTCTGAATTATCAAATTAAGTTATCTAAGTTGTCATTATCTGCTAATAATGCATTCAAAAACGACCGCGCGTGTTCCAAAGGAAAATGTCTTGGCTTACCCTCAAACACAATTTGGTACTCTGATACATCTGGACCATCACCATATCCGGAAATCAGCTTACGATGAAAAGCTTCCTCAGCAAGCTGTTTGACTTCATTTCTGAGGCTAGCTTCAGTTGCATTCATACTGTCTCCTAAGTTCCTTCTATTATTTTTTAAGTTTTAACAGAAATACGTGTATAATACCACCTTCCGCAGGATATAAATTTGAGTCAAACCTTAATCAATCTGAGTCCAAACCTTATTTGTAAAAGAAACACGCTAGAGACAGACTATTATATACCTTTCGGTAGCTGACTATTTGAATGTGTAGATTTATAGTCAGTAAGCGTCAAGCTTGAATGTCGCGTTAACTTGACGCGGGTTATTATTGGGTAAAAGGGAAATAAGAGCTAAATTTTAATTAAGCTTTCGTTTTGCCGAAGAATTATTCATCCAAGGGTGTTTACCAGAGGGTTTATACAATGATTCAAGATAACACTACCGAAGCAGTTCGTATTAACGCGCGTAGAACAGACGTTTTTGATATTTTCAACTTTAAAAATTACGCGGGTCCAAACCCCTATTTAGAAACAGGGGCACTTGTATTCGATTTTGCTTTGACAGAGAATCAGGAAGCACTCAGCTTGGAAGATTATGTTGAAGCTGTATCCGCGCGCTATCCGGAGTTGCGTGACGAAGAATATTCTTCTTACGCTCACCTATTTGCCCGTACAGCTTCCGAGGTGGCAAAACTAGACATGGATTTGCACATAAACCGTTGGAGTCTCAAAGAATACGCAATTCATCATAAAATCGCTATCCAGTCACTTTACCCACGGACTACCCGTGGAGTAATTTACTTTGTTTGGGATTGGTTTGAAGCAATTACCCAAAATAACGATGTCGCTTTTGAGGAGCAGTTGACGACACTTCAAAGTCGTTTTCGCGCTTCTGTCTATGGAGGTCCAACTGTTTACGCTTTGCTACGAACTGCTGATAAAAAGGGTATTCCAGCTTTTTATCTGTGGGAGGAAGGGTTGATGCAATATGGTTTTGGTAAAAAACATGTTCGAGGTGTTGCAACAACTTTCGACGGAGACAGTCACGTAGATTCCGACTTTACCACCCGCAAAGACGATTGCAAAGCGTTTTTAAACACTTTGGGATTTCCTGTTCCCAAGGGTGATATTATTGCTACTGAACGTGAAGCTTTATCTGTCGCGCGTGAAATTGGTTATCCTGTAGCCATTAAACCTGTAGTTGGTCATAAAGGTATTGGTGTTACAGCGGATGTTCAGGGACCAAAAGAGCTTGAAGCAGCATATGGACGTGCGCTTCAAGCGATACCTGAAGATCAACCAACAAGAATTATCGTCGAGCAAAGCATTCGTGGAAGTGATTTTCGCTTGTTGTGTGTCAACGGTAGATTTGTAGCAGCTATCGAACGTCGTCCTGCTTCGGTTATTGGTGACGGTTACTCGACAATAGACGAACTCATTCAAAAAGAAAATCAAAAACCCGCGCGTCGTGACACTCCAACTTCAGCAATGAGTAAAATTCAATGTGATGAAGCAATGGAACTTTACTTAGAAGAACAAGAACTGTCGTTAGCTAGCGTTATTGAAAAAGGCAAACGTGTTTTTCTACGTAAAGTAGCGAATCTTTCAGCAGGAGGAGTTAGTATTGACGCTACTCCTACAATGCACCCTGATAATATTATCTTGGCGCAGGATATTGCCCAACATTTCCGATTAACTTGTTTAGGCATTGACGTTATTTCGGAAAATCTGGCAAAATCATGGAAAGAAGGTAACTTTGCAATTTTAGAAATTAATGCGGCGCCTGGTGTGATGATGCATCTCAACCCAGCGGTAGGTGACAGTGTTGACGTTCCTTCCTACATTTTGGAGACATTCTTTAGTTCAGGGAATGATGCCAGAATTCCAATTATTACCTTCAACAAAATCTCAATCCACGACTTGCAAGAAACAATTGACCATATTCTTTCGCAGCATCCCGACTGGACAATAGGCGCCGTTTGTCAAGATGCAGTATTTGTAAATCGTTCGCGAAAGGTATCCAATCCAGAATACAATACTAATGTACAAAGCCTACTGCGAAATCCCAAACTTGATTTACTCATAGTTGAGTACAACGAAGAAATCCTAGAACGTGATGGCATGTTTTACTACGGTAGCAACATGGTCGTTTTAGATAACCCGACTGATACCGAAATGATGCTATCGCGCGATATGCTAGATGGTTCGACTTTGGTAGTAAAGAAAGGTGACAGTATTATGCTGCATCGCAAAGGATTAATTGAGGAGTATTCTTTAGGAGAAGATGAACCATTTACACGGGTTTATTTGAAGGAAATTGGGACTATAGCGTAAATTTTATCCCCCTATTTGTAAGGTGGGCAGTGCCCACCCTACGAATTATTGCCAAACAAAAACTTTAGCTTCGTATGGTCCCAAATCGGTCATAATTCCATCATCACCAGCTTCAACGTCGTAATTAGCAGTCCATTCGTGCCAAGTACCAGCAGATGGGAAATTTGGTACATGGTATCCACCGAGGAAATTTTCTGAGAAATTAGCTACAACAACCACTTGTGAACCTTCTTCATTCCAACGACTAAAAGCTAAGACTTTTGCCTCTGGATTTTCGTGGATAAAATCTATATTTTCTGTGTACAGCGCGTGGTTATTTTTACGTAAATTAATCAAGCCTTTAAAGTATTCAAACAAACCACGATTTAAATCATTTCCAAGCACTGTCCAATCAAGTTTCGATGCATCAGGTGTTTTTGGTTTGTATTCGCCAAACTCTTCACCCATCCATATTAATGGTACACCAATAGCAGTCATTAAAAGTGCTGCACCAAGCTTGACTCGACGAAAGGCTTCTTCATCAAAAATTTCACGGTTTCCTAACTCCACCATCAAGCGGTCATGGTCGTGGTTGCTAAGGTAATTTACAACATTAGTGGCGCCTAAGAAACCTTGACGCTTACAGTCAATAACATCTTTGAGTTGCTCTAAATCAAATTTGTCACCACAAACATGTTCTTTGATACAGTGGTAGAAACTATCATGCCAACAACCATCCATTGGACCATCAACGTTGGTAATGCTTGTAGTTTCAGGAATGTGTTCAGCAATATTATAAAAAGGTTTGGGACCGGCAGCGTTTTTAGCTTCCTGCACAATCCAATGCATGAAGTCATAGTTGGCAATTTGACGCGCGGCATCGTAACGAATACCATCAAGATGAAACTCACTAACCCAATATCTAACTGTATCCCCAATAAATTTACGCGCGGGATAAGTCTCTAACTTTTCATCGTAAAGTTCATAGTTAAATTCAGGACCCCAGTTGTTGTCGGGGTCACGTGGTTCATGATGATACCAATAATCATGGTCGATTTGTGTTAAAGGACTCCCG
>NZ_JBXXZH010000401.1:0-5755 GCF_059640475.1 Calothrix sp. CBUCES-K 9914 | reverse complement strand
GCCAGATTATCTACTCCAACTCAACAAGCACAAATACTATTATTTAACCAGTTTAAGTCAGCATCGAATAAACCGCGAATCACATTTGAACATCAAGGTCGCTATTACACCTGCTGTATCTATAATAATGGCGCCTTAGAGCTAAGAATTCAAAACCACGAAGGTAAAATTCTGGCTGTGACAGCGAACAGTACTACTGGTTTACTTGGAAGTTCCCGTCGAGATGCAAAAGAGGTTGATATATCTCAACCCCCTTACGATGCCATTATTCGTGCAGCACTTCTAGCTTTGGATAATGATGATTTTTGATTAAATATTAGCATCCGTTCTGGAGAATATGAGTAAGGTGCATGACGCTAGCAGATCACTTGCTTCGTTTTCAGATTTTTGGTGGCGTCACGCACCCTACGTTAGAGGTCGCCGTTGCGGAATGCCAGAACAAAAATAACGATTGGACCGGATAGCATGATAAGAGCTACCGATGTAAGCTGGAAAATTACTTCCCAATTGATGTTTCCCAACGCCTCGAACATTTTTTCCTCCGAACTTGTCTAAAAAAGTTAAATAGTACACTTACCGAACTAGAATCTTATAATATCTGGCTAATGCCAGTGAATTTTAATTTTCTTAACAAAACTATAAGTAACGACATAATTACTTCCTTAAACCCGATTCAAAAACTATGGCAACTTGGCAATGTGTAAAGAACTGTGGCGCCTGCTGTAATCTTGACCCAGCAGACCGTCCTGATATCCACGAGTATTTGACTCCTGTGGAATTAGAAGAGTATCTCAGTATGGTTGGTGAAGGTGGTTGGTGTATCAACTTTGACCAATCTGCGCGCGAGTGTCGCATTTACGCGAACCGTCCACGGTTTTGTCGGGTGCAACCTGACGTATTTGAGGAAATGTATGGGGTTGAGGCTGAAGACTTAAACAATTTTGCTATTGACTGTTGTCGTCAACAAATTGAAGGAGTATACGGTGACCGCAGTTTGGAAATGCTACGGTTTGATAAAGCAGTTTGTGCCGTCCCTAGCTCGTAAAGAAGATTAAAATAATATTAATATATTATTAATAGACAGATTCTAAAATGTCCACATCGACTAGAGACAAATGTGCAATATAGGGGTCACAAGTTAAAGAAAGTGGTTTTAACAAGACTAATTAGGGGTTGCTGAAAAACTCCACAAAATTAACCTAGACGCGCTCACAGTATAAAAAAATGGTTGTTTCGGAGGTTGCCTTACAAATCAAGCCCTAATTTTTCCAAGCAAATGCACGGATTTTAGGTCTGTAGGCGCCTTGTTGTTGCACTTAATTGGAATCAAAATGCTTAAAACCCTTACATCATAAAGGTTTTAGTTCTATTCAGCAAGCCCTAATTATTAATTTTTGATAAAGACAGAGGTTTTTTGTAAAGGCAACTTCATAAATAATTTTTCTTCAAGCACAACTTTTTGTGCTTTTTTCTGCGTTTTAAAAATAAAATGAATTTTTCAATTTTTTGTTTTTTGTAGAATTATTACAGTTATCAAGCAATTAAACGCATGTTATCAAGCAAATATTTTACCTTGCAACGGTTGATGGTGATAGGTTGAATTGAAGTATGAGCAACAAAAGGCACACAATACTATCTATTTGATAACTAAATTTACTATCTAAGATTTGCTCGACTGCATATATGCTAGGCAATGTATTTCGTTGGGTGGAGTCAACTAATATACATATAAAAACACTTATATCAATAATTGCATCAATATTTTTTTTTATACATAGGTAAAGTTAAAATATTAAAATTCTGTAAAATAATAATTGGGGTTATATGAATTTTTGGTAAAGTTAATGAGAATATCTCAAACATGCTAATCTAATTATTAATTGTGTGTAAGGAAACGATTGAGATATATAAACTTGGAAAAATTCTGTTTTCGGATAACTTCTTAGAAGTTTTGGTTGCCCCAATACAAGCCAATTAGCTCACAAATGCTGAATTCATATCTTGCATAATTCGCAAGAATATATAGGAAATGGGAATATTACAACAAATTAAGGTTTGTTAGCGTAGCTATTCGCTCTTAATTCCTGTTTCTAGTTAATACGTTAGTCCTGACTCAATTGTCCTTTATTGGTACGTTGAGGCAAGCTCCCTATGTTCAAAAATGGCTCTCTGGAGTTTAGTGTTGTCATCTGAAAGATATTTAGGAATTAGACGATGAGATTTAACAAATGGATTAATCTCAAATTATTTCATTCTGTTTCTTCCCAGCAACCACATGAAACACAGCAAAATAGACAAAATTCTACAGGAACTCAGCAGTCTGTGAAGTTGTCTGTGGTTACTCAGTTTTTCCCCCCAGATTATGCGGCAACAGGTCAGTTGTTAGAAGAGCTGGTGATGAATTTGGGTTTACTGGGAATTGACGTAGAAGTTTTTACTGGTCAACCTGGTTATGCATATCAGGTAAAAAATGCTCCGCAAGTTGAGTATCGAGGTCGAGTTAGAATTCAACGCTCACGTACTGCTCAACTTGCTCCCGGACGAATTCGCGGAAAAGCGATTAACGGTGTTCTGTACACTGTACGTGCGCTCTGGCATTTATTTCGAGCTAGACGCTGGAATAATGCGTTGTTGATATCTACTGCACCACCGTTTCTGCCGCTTTTAGGGTATTTTGCGAATATTTTGTTCAAAACGCCTTATGTTTGCATACTCTACGATTTATATCCAGATATTGCTGTAGCACTAGGTGTAGTTTCCAAACGCCATTGGTTGACAAGATTTTGGCAGTCTGTGAACCAGAGAGTCTGGAAAAATGCTATGGGAATAGTGGTTTTGAGTCCAGCGATGAAGCGACAGGTGGTAGTAAGCTGTCCTGCGGTTGCTGATAAAGTTTCTGTGATTCATAGTTGGGCAGACCCAAATTGGATAGTACCGATTGCCAAGCATGAAAATTGGTTTGCTTGGAAATATGATTTGGTCAAAAAGTTTACAGTCCTTTACTCTGGTAACTTGGGTCGTTGTCATGATATGAACACGATTCTTGAAGCTGCCAAGCAATTACAAGATGAGCCAATTCAATTCCTAATTATTGGTGGAGGTGCCAAGCTAAATGAATTGATTCAAGAAGTGAATCGTTTGAATTTGAAGAATTTTTTGTTTTTACCGTATCAAGACAAGAAGGTTTTACCTTACTCGTTGACAGCTTGCGATTTATCGCTTGTGAGCGTAGATGAACGAACAGAGAATTTGGTGACTCCTAGTAAGCTTTATTCTGCTTTAGCTTCTGAAAGACCAATTGCAGCGATTTGTTCACAGTTTTGTTATTTGAGGCAAATTATTACTGAAGCTGACTGTGGCAGTTCGTTTGATAACGGAGATAGTAACGGTTTGACGCAATTTATTCGTTTGCTTAGTCAAGACCGTTTATTAGCTGAACGTATGGGTAAAGCAGGTCGTCAGTATTTGCGCGCGAACTTCACACCCAAAATAATTGCTAGGCAATATCTGGAGGTTTTGAAGCAAGCCGTGTCTACTGAAGTTGTGAGCATGACTCAAAGTTCTGTAGAGTAGGCGCCGTGGGTAACAATGAAGGGGCAACATTACGTTCATAGTATTAATTCTTATTAGTACTATTATCAAATTACTTGTTTTTGGTTTGAAGCTGGTTTATTTAATACTTCAAACTCACTTTGTGGTGCGACAAACTTTAAAAAGTTAAGAAAATGAAATGTGTTGCAATAATTATGTAAGATTGTTATATACTGCAAATAGTGAGTTTAAGTGTTCCCCATAAAATTTGCTGAACTAGTACATTCCTAATGACAAAGCCGCTCGAATAAATGAAATAAACCGAGCAAACTGAATAAATCAAGCAAAACTGAATAAATTTAACAAGTGAGTTATCAACTTAGGAGTTTGGGCTTCGATGGTCTTATGATCTCAGTCCCTCTAAACGTAACCTTCATGCAAGTGTTTTGTATTGTCATCGGGGGTCGAATTATGCAGAGAAGGTGTGACAAAAATCGCAAACGCTCGAAACGAAGATCAATATACTGTCCAATTCATGGTTGTTATTTAGAGAGTAGAAGTCCGAAATATTTACTTTTTGCTGATAAAGCAGGTCAATTACAACAAAGAGGAATGAGTCGGAAAAACGCCAGAATGATAGTAGCATCCAAAACGGCTGTTCCAATACCAGGAGAATGGTTAGAAGCTTTTTGGTGTGATGAGTGCCAAGAAACGAAGTGGTATCACGTTTGTAAAAATGAACGTAGATACACAGCCTACGAGGCGCCGCATGAATTATGGCAACAAGTATCAGGGGTAATTAACCCAGATGGCAACCCAAGCGTTGGAGAGTTTACACGCAGACAGGCAAGATTAACTGGTAGTAATTGCATTAAGGATTTCCATTTTGTTTGTTAATTACAGTACCAATCAAGGCATTTGGTACTTTCCTAGAATGGAACAGACTTTTACTTATGTCATTTAACAAAATTTTCCATGAACTCTAACTTATCAAAATCGCGATTGAAGTTAATTTCATATACAACGATGATTGCCAGCATTGTACTGGGCTGCGCTGGACAATTGTTGATGAAAAATGCGATGATGAATCAGAATGGAGAATTGTTATCATGGACGTTTCTTCAAAATTTAGCACTTGCAATTACTACTTACAGTTTGGGAGTAGTTAATTGGATTTGTGCCTTGCGATTTATAAAGCTTAGTATTGCCTATCCATTAACCAGCTTAAATTACGTTGGAATAATTGTCGGTTCTCATTACTTTTTTAATGAAGAAATTACAATAAATCGAGTCAGTGGAGTTTGCCTAATTTTTATTGGAGTTATGTTAGTAGTTATACCAATAAAAACTCCTAAAGCAATTCAGAAAAATGCTGACTAAATTCAGATTTTACGCATTAGGTGTTATTCGCAAATGAGCGTAATTGCTTTGCTAATTTTAATGTTGGTAGTTTTACTGGGAACAGCAGGACAACTATCGTTAAAGCATGCATTTAATAATTCCAGTACAGCCAGTACGCCATTCCGAAACCTTTTAGTTTCCCCTTATTTTTGGATTTGGTTTATTAGCTATTTAATTGTAACTGTATTGTGGCTGTTTGTATTGCAGAAAATGCCTCTTAATCAGGCGTTTCCATCATTGGGATTAACATACGCTTTTGTGCCACTTGCATCTCATTATTTTCTGAAGGAGAAAGTCTTTTTAAATCAGTGGCTAGGAATTGTTATTATTCTTAGTGGTGTAATTCTTGTTTTACATAGATAACTACAATACATTTTTATCAGCTTGTACTAAGAAAGCTCTCTTAACTTAAGCTGAGGTTGATAACAGCGAGGTATACATGAATATTGGTATTATCGGCGGTGGTATGACGGGTTTGGTATTAGCCCATCATCTTTCGCAAACAGGTCATACAGTAACAGTTTTTGAGAGTGATAAACAACTTGGCGGACTTGCAACTTATCACGATTTTGGCCCATTTATTTGGGATAAATTTTATCATGTTATCTTGCCGTCTGATATTAGTTTAATCAAATTTATCAAGGATATTGGACTTGGAGAACAATTACGCTGGCATCCAACTTTGACAGGGTTTTATGTTGACCAAGAATTACATTCACTTAGTAACAGCATAGAATTTCTGCGCTTTCCTCCACTGGGATTGTTAGGAAAAATTAGATTAGCTTTTACTTTGTTATATGGTTCACGCATTAATAACTGGGGG
>NZ_JBXXZH010000400.1:0-5775 GCF_059640475.1 Calothrix sp. CBUCES-K 9914 | reverse complement strand
AGACTGACAAAAACTGTTGGACGCAAAGTATTCTCGCGCGCTAACGTTGCTTTCAGACGTTCGAGGTAAGCTTTACCTGGATGAACTTTAGTTGTGATATAAACCATGTTTGTAACTTTGCGGTCGATCAAAGCATTGAGTATTGATATCACTCTTCCTTGATGCGCTGCAATAAAAGGGTCGGAATAATCGCACAACGAGATTGGAAACCCACTTTGTCCTTCTGGTGTAGCGAAAATTAAGTCAAGTAAGTTTTCTAATAGCTTTGGCGGTGCAATAATATTTTTATGAAATTTCTCTGGATGATGGTGCCAATCACTATCTTGATGACAAACACAATATGCACATTGTACTGGACAACGATTTTCTTCATCTGGAAGAAACGGATTTAAGCTAAAGTACTTAACCGCGCGCTTAAAATCGGGTAGTCCCAGCACAGGAAAGTCATGTAGCATGTATTGACTCTCTTTTAAAGTAGTTTCTAATAAAGAGATTTCTAAAACTGTATTTTTCTCGCTTGTCATATTTTTATAAAAGTAGTATACCCTGTGTTATTACGTACTAAATTGTAGCTATTGTATCTAGTATGATATGTGTAATTATAAGTCGCAGTGACAAGAATCATTGTCTGAAAACTTTTTTAGTGTTAGATTTATGTATTTATAATCAAAAATTTATACAACAATCACATTTTTGTCATTCAGCGGGCAACAAAATTATGCAAATCCCCAAAATCGTAACGAAACGCTTAATTTTACGAGGATTCGAGGAAAATGATTTAGATGCTTACACTGAGATGTGCAGCAACCCGGAAGTTATGCGTTATATAGGTTCGGGACAAATATTGACTCGTTCGGAGTCTTGGCGTAGTATGGCAATGATGTTAGGACACTGGCACCTACGTGGTTATGGTTTATGGGCTGTTGAAGAACGTGCTAGCGGCGCCATGATTGGTAGAGTAGGTTGTTGGCGCCCAGAAGGATGGGTTGGATTTGAAATTGGTTGGATGATTAGACAAGCGTTTTGGGGGCGTAACTATGCAACTGAAGCCAGTTTGGCTGCTATGGAATTTGCGTTTGAAGAGTTGCAGCAACCGCGCGTTATTAGTATTATTCAGCCAGAGAATATAGCTTCACGACGTGTTGCAGAGAAGTTAGGAGAGAAGTTGGAGGGTACTGCTGAGGTTTTGGGAAAAGAAACTGTTATTTATGCAATTAGTCGCGAGGAGTGGGAAAATAGATGCTCATAATTATTTTGATCCCCTACTCGCCATCAATGACTTCATAGCGTCATCTGAAGTAAAACAAATTAGGACGGCATTAAATAACGCGCGGAGAAACCAAACTACGCGACACTGCATTAGTCCATATATTATGTCATGGACTGCGCGCGTCCGAAGTCGCAAGCTTAAACTGAAAGCGAACGCGCGTTTCGTCGTTACGTAGTCCGAGCCAAACAAGCCGCAGCAATAGCAGCATTCGACAAAATACATGAACACTAAAACAAATTGCATTATTTAGTACTTACATAAACTATAATTGCAGTTTTATGTCATTTAGGTGTCAAGCTTTTATTAAAAAATTGGCGTAAACAGAGATTTTCTATATTTGAGACTAGTTGTAATTTAATAATGTAAGCAAAAACACGGAGCCAATCCAAAGATGATTATTGCTTAGGAAATGGTTGGTGTTTTTACTTTCATCTATAGCAAGAATTTGAATTTATCTTTATAGAGGTTAATTATGCGACGCTTTTTCAAGTCTGTGGCAACAATCACTTTTGTCTCTATTCTCGCTTGTGTTCCTACCTTTTTATCATCTCAATCTGCTAGCGCAGAACAACGAATGAAAGGAAGTTATGTCGGCGCCGGAGTAAGTGTAGACAGCGATGGAGCAGCACCATTTGTGGGTGGAAGGTTAGATTTGGAATCATTTTCTATTCGAGGTACTGTAACAGGCGCCTGTGAGAGTGATGTATGTGCAACTTTATTTATACCTACCGTCACTTACGATTTTGGTCTAAGTGAAAACACTAATATCTATGCTGGTGTAGGTGGTTCTGTATTCACTCTTAGTGATAGTTCCTCTTCTGTTTCTTTAGGTACTGGTGCAGTCTTACAAGCTGGTGCAGAAAGTGCAATTAGTAAAAATGTTGTTGTTTACGGAGATGGAACTTATTTTACTAATGGAGGTGGAACTCTTTTAAAAGTAGGTTTTGGTTACAAATGGTAGGGTGAAAATTTTAATGATATTTAAAAGGAGAAAGTCATGAATTTAAAACAATTTGCTTCGATTGGAATTTTAGTTACCGGACTTGGATTTTTAGGTTTAGAGTCTGTAGATGCAAGAACTTTATTCCAAACATCTTCATATACAATAGCACAAACTTTTGAAGCACAACCAATTTATGAAACTTGGAAGCTAACACATAGTTTTGCTGGTTATGTGCATGAAAGCACTGTTGTGATGAATGGTCGTTCTGGTGTAATGAGAACTAAATATTTCAATCCTCTTACCAATAAAACAGAAATTGTCAAACAAAATATGACTCTTAAATCTGTGCCAAGAGGATTAATGCTTATAGGCTCAAATCCAGTTTATGATGGAACTTCTAAACGGCATCCTACTTATGCAGCAGACAATTTTATCTTATCAGTTCAGCCTGATGGTTCATTTCTTGTTTTGACTTGCGATAGAGAAAATAGGTGTTCAGACGTAGATTTTAAAGTCATTAAGTAGTCATACTAATCTATTTTATAAATCTTAAATGCTCCAAGAAAGTTTTGGAATGCGGGCATATTGCCCGCTTGTTTTCGGTATGGATTGTATGGTGGGCACTGCCCACCCTACTATTAAAAAGGAGATTTATAGAGGAGTTGCAAAATCTGACCTTGGCGATAAAAAGGGCGCCTTGCAAGATTATACAACAGCAATTCAATTAGACCCAAGTGCTGTTAAATATTATAACCGAGCTTCTACTCGTGACGATTTAGGTGAGAAAAAAGGCACCATTGCTGATTATCAGGAAGCAGCAAGACTTTATAAAAAAGAAGGAAATACTAAGAAGTACTCAGAGATACTAGAGACAGTAAGAGTCATCAAGTCCTTTTTACCTAAGTAATATCTTAATTATTTCAGCATATGAACAACATTCAACTTCAAGCTACAACAATAATCGCATTAACAGCCATTGTAATATTGCAAAATACATTTAGTAATTACATTCGACCAGCTAATGCCAATACACACGACCAATGTATGCGCCTAATAAATCAGAGTAACGCAAAAATCGAAAGAATTGCTAGGTAATTAAAACTGACTTTTCACGGTATCTTTAAAACCTCTCCCCCTACCCCTCTCCTACAAGGATACAGAAGAGCGATTCGGGGGTGGCGCCCATTATTTCGTAAAAACCGACGTGTAGAGACCGAATATGTAAGGTCTCTACAATTTTGGAAACAACGCAAAATCGTGGTAATGAGGGGTCAGACCTACCATGAGCCAGCAGTATCCTACGAGGAAAGGGGGTTGGGGGGTTAGGTTTTACGTGGCGTTTTCCACATAACGTGAAAAGTCAGGTAATTAAAAAGGTTTATAACGCAGCGAAAAATATAATCCATTATCCTGCAGCGAATCACCTTTATCTTTTACAGCAACTAAAGGAATACCATAATCTATAGTGATATCAAAACTAGGAGTTATTTCCCAACGTAAACTGCTACCAAAACTGGCAATAAAGTTTTGTTGAGGATTTTCGCTGCGATTATTCCAACCATAACCTAACTCAACAAACGGGGTAAATTGTAGACTTCTTACATTGCGTATAGGAAAAAAGCTATATTCTACAGAAGCTAATATACCATTATCTGATGTGATTTGGTTTTGACGATAACCGCGAACTGTACTAACTCCACCAATACTAAAGCGTTCCAGGGAAAGTAGAGAATCTGGTGTAAGTTGGGTATCGATGCGCGCGATTAAAGTTCTTCTAGGAGATATTTGTTTTGCCCATTGAAATTGTCCAACCCAAGAAAAGAAGCGTCCATCTGTACCAGAATTATTGATTGTTGCGTCAAATGCGTCGATACCAAAATTAAATTGCGAGCGCGCGGCAAAAACCTGTGTTGCATCACGTTGTAACCAATCTTGAAAAAATCGAATTGCAGTAACTTTTGATTCTCCGTCTTCTGGTCCAGTGGAAAAGGAAAAGGGAACATCATCAAGGATAAATGTTTGATTTCGACGCAAGTCTAAGCCTAAACCTACAGCAAATTCGGTTTGGGGTTTTCTGATGATGGGTTGACGTAAACTAAATGATAGGGTTTCGGAGTCGCTGCGAATTCCTAAATCATCAAACGGCGCCTCGGTAATTACACTATTATTATTGCTATAACGAACGCTAAAAGTACCATTATTGGGAGTTACAGGAAAGGTATAACCGAGACTGTAGAGATTTAAACCTTGGGTTAGTCCATATTCAGCAGAAAATCGGTCGCCAAATCCTAGAAAATTGTAGTGGTTGAGAAAAACACTTCCTTGAATTGACCCAACACTAGGAGATTGGTTATTTGCAATAATAATACCAGCACTAAAAGCAGGCGCCTCAGTCAAACGTAAAGATAAAATATTGAACCCCGCTTCTTTCCCTGCAGTTAATTCTGCCTCAACCCGTTCGAGTACAGGGTCAATTTGTAACAATTGTAATGCTTCCCGGAGCCGATTAACATTAAGAGGTTTAGTTATGGCAGGGTTGACACGACTGCGAATATATCCTTCTTGAAGTCTAGAAAGTCCAGTTATCTCTAATTTCTCTAATTCACCTTCAACTACTTGGATGTTAACAATGTAATTATCAGGGTATTGGTCTTCTCCGGGTTTATCTGGACGAAGAAAGGCACCTGATGTAACATAACCATTATCTATGTAAAGTTGAGTAATTTTTGTTCGCAATTCAATTAATTGTTCAAACGTAAAAGGTTCTTCTTTACCTTCATAATCTTTTTTAATTTTGTCAATTTCTTTTTGTAGAACAGTATTACCCAAAACATTAACTTTTTTAATTTTAAATTTAACGTTTGTATTCACAGGTGTTTGATTTGGTTCTAATATACCTGGAGTATTCAAAATAGGTGATGACTCTGGTTTAGATGTTGGTACCGGAGTTGGGGATGTATTTTGAGGAATAGTTTCGTTAAGTCGTTGAAGAGTGTTGGGAGGAATATTAACTCCATCAGGTGGGTTAGACTGAGCTATTACATTTGGTGTAAATAAAAATTGGCTGATAGCAATAAAGCTGAAAAAAGCGCGCGTTCTTCCTGTCATTGTTTAATTTTTCCTAGTATGATTTTATTAAATAAGGAGAGAAAAAGAGTATCTTAAGCCCCCCTTATTAAGGGGGGTTGGGGGGATTAAACCTCTACAACTCAGAACACTCATTACCCATGAAAATTTTTCCATTTGGTAGTTGATACATTCCTTGAGGCTCAACTATACTGTCACCTTTTTTCCAAGGGCGCCGTTCTTGCGTCTCTGGTAAATTACTAACACTACCTGTTGAGTAGGTACTAAGTGGAGCATTACCAGGACGCGCGCTTAAACCACCAGAACCTTTGAAATAAAATGTACCGCTTTTTTTATCTCTGGCAATGCAACTAGTAGCAATAATCGCATTGGTATCGATTGTGTCTTTATTTAATTCTGTCAGATTATTGGGAATAAAGCTATTATTAGGAGAATTTATATCAACAACACCAGAAACACCAAATTGGGAACTAAC
>NZ_JBXXZH010000399.1:0-5778 GCF_059640475.1 Calothrix sp. CBUCES-K 9914 | reverse complement strand
GAAGAATTTATTTTAATATTCGTTACCCAAAGTCTCAAGAAAAAATTTATAACGCGATAACTGAGAAAGTTGTCAAGTCTATAAAGTACTAGTCACAATCATGAGTTGGTGCGTGACGCTACAAATCTTATATCTACGTTTAAGTTCGTTATAGCGTCACGCACCCTACAGTTTTTATGTGCCAATCGCTTAAGTCCTTTTAAGTTTTAGCAATATTTAAGTAAATTTTTTGCAGTCACTATACATCTAGCACATAATAGAATCACTAAACTACAGTGTGCTATCAACTCATGCTGACTTCCTCAGTGATTTTGTCTGTCATTGTCACCATGATTATTCTCGGCGCCGGAATTATGGGACTGTGTATCTTTAAAACTAGCAAAATTCTAAAACTATTTGAAATAGACCCTGACCGCTCCAGATGGCAAATAATGCATTGGCTAATGATTTTTTTCCTGTGCGGTTACTCATTATTAGCTTATCTAGTAAGCGCGAGGCTTTTTGAATGGATACCTTTGTTAACTGGCATGGTGTTCTTTTTCGGAGCGCTGTTTGTTTGGTTTAGCGTCAACGTTTATTACCGGACGCTGCACAGGTTTCTGCAAATACAGGAAAAATACCGCACAGCAAAAGAAAATGCTGAGACTATCCTGTTTCAATTGCAAAAAGTTCAGCAATCTCAATTACAGTCAATTCATCGTGAAACTATGCTCGCTTTAGGGCAAATGGTCGCTGGTGTCGCACATGAAATCAATAATCCTGTAAGCTTCATAGAAGGCAACCTGGGGTACGTTCGTTCATACACTCAAAACTTACTAGACCTTATAGCCACTTATGCTTCTTTATACCCTGATCCAGACGTTAAGGTTCTCAACGCTATAACTTCAAGTGACCTGGAGTTTATAAAAGTCGATTTACCAAAAATTATAACCTCTATGGAAGTCGGTGCCACTCGTATCGCCGAAATAGTACAATCGCTCTCTAGTTTCTCACGATTGAACGAAGCGGAGTTTAAAAAGGCGGATATTCACGAAGGAATCGATAGTACGTTGACAATTTTACAGCATCGTCTCAAATCTTGTGGGCGCCAAGCCAAACAGATTACAGTAATCAAAGAGTATGGAAAAATTCCTAAAATATATTGTAACCCTAGAATTTTAAATCAAGTATTTTTTCACGTAATCAACAATTCAATCGATGCACTAAATAAAAAAGCAGCAATTCTAACTGAAACGAACGACGAAACACCAACTATAAAAATTCAAACATCATATCAAGAAAATACAATTACTATCCACATAATTGATAACGGCTGCGGAATGAGCAAAGAAATATCTCGAAATATTTTCAGACCCTTCTTTACAACCAAAACAGTTGGTCAAGGTACTGGCTTGGGTTTGTCCATAAGCCATCAAATTATTGTCGAAGAACACAATGGTTCAATTCAATGTTCTTCAAAAGAAAATCAAGGAACTGAGATTGTTATTGAATTTTCCGTTAATGAATTATTAAAAGCTAGTTAGAGCAAACAATATACATATTAAATTTTTAGATTTTTTATATATCAATATTAAATAAACCGTTATCTTATATCCCCACACCCTATAAGGGTGAGACTATACGAACAAAGCCAGACGGGCGCAGGCTAAGAAACTTTATTTTACGTTTTATTGACAAAATAGATGTTTATTGAAAACTAAAAATTCTAGTCTGTGTCATAAGTTTTGGTGTGTTCTCTCTTCTTAATTCTTCCTTTGCGAGCTTTGCGTACTTTGCGGTTCGTTTATTCTACTTCCCAAAACTTTTGACACAGACTATTAGGTGGGCAATGCCCACCCTACAATTAGGCTTTGAAGGTTAATATGGGGCTAAGACGCGCGACTGTTTCTATCATTTTTGCTTCTACTTGTACGTCTATTACTGATTGTATTGGTTTGTATGCGACAGGCGCCTCTTCGATTCGGCGTTCTTCACGTAAAGTAATACAGTCAACTCCGTTTAACCCTAGTTCTTCTTCGGTGTATGATGCACCTTGACGAGTTAGTTCAAAACGACTTCGCTGTCTTCCTGCACCATGGGATGCAGAATTTAGAAATTTGGAATTACTTTTACCTACACACAAATATGAGTAGGCGCCCATTGAACCAGGAATAATTACGGGTTGACCATCGAATGCAGGACAGGCACCTTTACGTGTTACCCACTTTTGACTTTTGGATTGAGGTAAAGTGATGTTGTGGGGTAAGTCGTAAATTAATGGCGCCTCAATGTCACCAAACACTTCACGTAGCCTTAACCGTAATAACTCAGCAAGCAATAACCTATTTACAAATCCATAGTTTGCTGCAGTTGCTTCTGCTTGTAAATAGCTAGCAACCAGTTCAGGGTGCGAATGGGTTGATAATGGGAAGATATGGGAGTCAGGATATTTTACATTACCCCATGCAGCTTTTGCTTGGTCACGCCACGCACCACCGATATATTTACCGACATTGCGTGAACCAGAATGAATCATAAAAGCTAGTTGTCCTTCTTTTATTCCCCATGCATGTGCTAATGTGCGGTTTTCGACTTTATCTACACGCTGAATTTCAACGAAGTGATTTCCACCACCTATAGTAGCTAAACCTCCATCCCGCACAATTCCATCATCGGAAACTAGTTCTGACGGCGCCTGAAGCCAATTTCCCTGCATCGAACCATTGAGGAAAATACGGTCTATCTCTTTGCCTAACTGTACAAAATCTGATTTAACTACGCTCCCAGTTGGTGCGTCCAACATGCCATCAAGCCAACCCATAATACCGTTTTCAAACAACGCGCGCATTGTTTTTGCCGTCATTGTCACATCGCGAGTCCCAAAAAAATAATCTCCTTTCATTAATTCAACAAATTTCTGGCGCTGTGACTCAAATTGATCGATAGTTAAATCTGCAACATGCAACCGCATACCGCAGTTGATGTCAGAACCGACGGCAGCAGGAATTATCATGTCCTTTGTTTCAATAACTGAACCAATTGCTACACCCGCATCACCTGGGTGAAAATCTGGTGTAGCACAGGCGCCACATACACACCCACCAGCAGGATGCTGCATACTAGCTAGGAGTGCAAGTTGATTAAAAGCTTTTGCTTCTACTGGAAATCCTTCAGGCAAAAGCACGGAAGCTATGGGTACATCTTTGCTTGCTTTATTCAAGCGCACCGAATAAGTTTTATTTTCGTAGCTAACATCCAAACCTTGACGCGACAACGCGCGCAGGAGGCGAGACATATTTTTAGGCTGCATGAAACCTCTAGTTATGAGCTATAACTACTCAAAGCAATTTTGATTTTTTTGAAGTGATGAGACGTTTGGGTAAGCAGCCGCGTCTCTGAGTTAGTTCTTTTCTTGTTGTGGGATGGGCATCCTCGCCCGTCCCAGATTTTGAACGGGCAAGGATGCCTATTCCACAAGTGTAGAATTTAATTTTTGCAAGTCTCTAAGACTTTATTAACACATTACTAGTGTCAGTGACAAGTGTTTTTCACCTACATCTAAAAGCTTTTTTCTCGAATTTATATGTATTTTTTATTACATATGTACTTAAATAACATGCAACTAGCTAGGTGATGATTTTAATATTTCATAAAATGCGAATAATGGGGTCAAAAATGGGACAGATTTTTTACTGCCACATGACTACATAACTAAATGACTTTATTTGTGTCAGTGTTAAATAATGAAGCGATTTTCTCACAGGCTAGATGGTTTGAGTGATTTTCTTCCCATTCGCTCGTTTCGGTGAATTACTTGTTTGTTCCCTATTTTCCGATTTTTACATGAAAGCGCGCGCTCGAAAGCTATGTATATCGGCAAGTTTGATTATAAATAGATGATTAAACAACAATTTATAACAGGGTCAAATCTACCTTCACAAGAAGAAGATAAGCTTTTACACTGGCTGTCTTCACAACTTGGCGCCCGATTAGGTCAACCCGACACGTATAATCTTACCCTAAATCTAACCCTCAAAAACTCTATATACTGGGGCGCCAGCTACTTTGGGTTGGATAAAGTCGGAATTTACCAATATGCTTATAGAAATGAACAGGCTGAAATATTGCGGTTTTGCAGTTCTTTCTTGATAGAACAAATATACGCCATAGAAAAAGCTTGTGTAAGTTATATGGCAAAAATGGTACTAATGCATGAAAGTACTGAAGAACAAATGCTCTATAGCTTGTTTGGTGCTGATGAGGCCATGCACGTTGCAAAAATCAGTCAATTCTTACCAGGTTTTCAAATACCAGTAACTGGAATCATTCAAGACAATCAATTAGTAAAATTTTTAAATGGTGTAGTTGATATTCAGGATAAAGCGGTTATTTTATTTGTTCTTCTAGTTTTAGACGGGTGGAGTTTAAGTTATTACCGCAGCTTGGCATCTGAGTGTTATGAACCTGATATCAGCTTGATTTTACAGGGTTTTTTAAGAGATAAAAGTCGTCACCACGCGACAGAGGTAATGTTATTTCATAACCTACGTCTAACTAGCGAAAGCCAAAGCGCAATTGTTGAAACATTATTTAAGTTTTTACGGATTATGCAGGTTGAACCACAGCGAACTATTATATCAGCGATTGAGCAAGTTAAAGGAGATTTATCGCCACATCAAAAAATCTGTATTTTTGAAGAACTAGACATAGAAGCTACCAGCGCAACTCGTCTAAAATTTTTGCGCTCTTTGATGCGGAACCCAAACTCTGGCAATATTGTCAAAATGCTCGAAGCGCGCGGAGCATTTCAGCCGTACAGAGAGCATCAAGTATATTGATTCAAAAATTAAATTAATAAAACGGCAAAAAAAAAGTGGCATAGCCACTTATGCTTGTAATTCCCAGGTAGAACCTTAAAATTAGTATATAGTTTATACAATTTTCAAATCGTATAAACTTACACTTTTCACAAACCTGGTTTCTTCTATACACCGTTTCGACGAATTCTATCAATTTCACGCTGAAGCTCTTCGAGTTGGCGCCGAAGTTGGTCAGCTTCAGTTTGAGTATTTACATCAACATCAACAGCACCTTCGGCTGCAGAACGTCTGTAGTTCCCCTGACGAATTTGTTGATATTCTTGCGACACTGCCCACTCACGTAAGTAATGTAAACGCTCGACTGCAAAAGGATGACTTTGCATTTCTCCAATAATCCCTGAGTACATTAACAATTTGTAAACTTGATTGAGTCCATCTGCATCAAGCGCTTGATATTCTTCCGACTGTTTGATGAACTCTTGTAAATGACACTCATGGGCATATTTTATACTGCCTCCACTGATTTTCATCATCGTTTTCATCACCGTGTCCAGGTCTTCGATGACAAGCAAAGCTGCACGGTCACATGATAATTCCGCTTTCCGGCGCCATTCGTAAAACGCCAGCAATAGACCAGTACTCACAAAATTACCGATGCCAAATGTCACATCCCCAATTGCAGAGGCTGCCCGACTCGCCCACATCGCCATTTGAATTAAAATAGTATGACCACACTTAATGTGCCCCAGTTCATGGGCTAACACCGTCCTGATTTCAACTTCACTAAGTAAGTCTAGTATGCCTGTATTAATAACGATGTAGGGATTTTCTTTTCCGAGAGAATAGCTGTTGGCGACTGCATTTTGCTCAACGAAGAGCTTCGGCTCTGGGTAAATATCTAAGTCCCGCACGCATTCGCGAAACATATGGTAAATAGTGGAATATTGACGAGGCCCAACTTGGATGGTGTTACCCATTA
>NZ_JBXXZH010000398.1:0-5831 GCF_059640475.1 Calothrix sp. CBUCES-K 9914 | reverse complement strand
TCTCCTCTTACAACTTTATTTTAGAAGCACTTTTCTATGCAGCTTCATATTAAATTGGTATTAAACCTGAAATTTTTACCAAATGGTGAGAATGGCGCCTGAAAGCTGCTAATATTAACGATGGTGATAATTTTGGAAGCTTTCAGGTGCCTCAAGCATTACTCTTGTTTAGATGCTTGTATTTGTTGAATTTGCTCTACTGTTAGACTAGTCACTTTAGCTATCAAGTCAATAGAAGCTCCTTCTTTCAATAAGTTGGCAACAATTTGTTGCTTTATTTCCTCTCGACCTTCTTCTCGACCTTCTTCTCGACCTTCTTCTCGACCTTCCTGCATAATAGACTGATAAATAACTGACTCGCGCATGGCGTCTCTCCTTAGTAAATTTTGAATAACTTCTTTATCTAATACTAGCCCAGCAAGAATAGCTGTAGATGCTATTATATTACTTTGTATCCTTTTGTTACTAATGTTGTCGATTTGAGTTGCGACTTGCTGCAATGTGCTAGTTTTATTAGTAGTATCGCTTAAAACCGCAAAG
Organism: Calothrix sp. CBUCES-K 9914; assembly: GCF_059640475.1. Lineage (NCBI taxonomy): Bacteria > Bacillati > Cyanobacteriota > Cyanophyceae > Nostocales > Calotrichaceae > Calothrix > Calothrix sp. CBUCES-K 9914. The sequence continues at coordinate 5,291 of NZ_JBXXZH010000398.1, read as the reverse complement.
GGTAACAAGCCTGGATTGTTGAGAAACAATTCTGGTGGCTGTTCCCAAAGACGGATAACGTTAAATCGATGGGTTGTGTTTTCTAATTTAAATTTGTCTATTTTAACAAGTTTTAAATCTTTTTTACTTGTAACTTTTTGTAGATAAATGACTACCTGAAACATGCGCTTATCAGGAGAGCGACGATATCCACGTAAGCGATAATCTGTGACGCGAAAAGGAATGTCTTCTTTAGGTAAAGTTTGAAACTCAGTATGAAGAATTAAGTTTTCGGACTCCATTAATAAGAGTGAATCCGCGCGGATTGGTTCTGAAGATAGTTCTGTCGGACTTATTGTTGCAAGTATTACTGGTTTTCCTAGTAGCCAAGTCGCAAAATCCGATGGAAAGTTTTCAGCCAGGAATTTACAAGTGTTATCGAACATAAATGCACTGAAACGGTTCTTAGTTATTTTGTATTCTAAGAGACTTATTTTTATTTTATGAGTACAAAATATATTTTATTTGTGAATTTAGTTACAGCAAATGTAAAGGTGCTGGATTACGGATACAACTTGGTTGGTTAATTGATAGAAAAAATCGTCAATACCCTTAATAATTGAAGTTGTAAGCACAAATTGGGAGGATGACTATTATACTAAGTTAGGGAATTACGAAGCGATGAAAATTCCTGAGTATTGAATTTAGATTATAGATTATGCTGCACTTGGTGCTAGAAAGTTTATAGATAATCCGAAACAAGCGGGAGTTATTAATTTATGAATTATATCAAATTATATGAATTAGTTGATGGTGAGTATCAAGTAACTAAGTTTAGAGGTGCTTTGTAAGTGGAAGGTACTAATAGATAATTACAATCAACAGTACCATCGACAGGCGCCACTTAGGATAAAGGGAATGAACTTGAGTTAATTAGTCGCTTGATGGGTCAATTAACTTAAAATTCCAAGGTTTCATAGCTGCTAGCGCTAGTTCTCTATCTACACCTTCATAAATCTCCCACTCAGACTGTTTATCTTTAGGATGTCCTTCACCCACATGTCCAGCAACTTTGATTATTGGACAACCTGCCAAGCGATGATTTTCCTTCCCCTTGGGTATTGCCAACCGCAGCTTATGCCCTATAAATTTTGATACACTGGATTCAGCTACAGATTCACGAACTAGGCAGATATCACCCGCAGTCCCCCAAGTGGTTGAGTAAATATGGAGGAAGCATATATAATTTTCCGGTTTAATCGCTCTTTTAAAAACTTTCATTATTTGTAATCCTTATACGTTTGGTAATAAACCATTTCAATTTTACTCATAGTACAGTAACTATAATTGTACTTAATGCAGGCTATAGTGCAATTGTAAAATCAAAAATAATCCTTAAGAGCAATCCTTTTGAGCATAAAGAGCGTTATTTACACAAATGTATAGTATAAATTCATTAATCAAATCTTATGTATATATTTATACTTTATGTCAGCCTAGGCTTTTTATAAATATTGGTTTAGGCGCCTAAAATGTCAAGCGGTGAAGATTAGCGATAATTTATTACTACGTAATTTATCTGTGAAAAATAATAAATTTAAAACATCTAAGCATCTAAACATCTAGATGGCAATTAAATTCGGGGTGTAGGGTGCGTCAAAGCTATTACGGTCTTCAATAAAATGAAAAATCATGTGCTTTGACGCACCATTGAGGAAGTGCCGATGCTACCATCTCGTAATGTCCGAGAACACGACGCAAAGTTTTGTAACAAAGATTGTAATTAGTAAAGTATTATGGTATATAAAAAGAGCATTAAATTTTAAATTGCAATGAATATGGCTAACTGTTGAACGGGTATTAAAGAACTACGTATGAAGCAAAAATATTATATCGATTACCTATAAATTGGAAACAGCGCTGGTAGATTTAAAGAACCTCCGAGATAATACTAGTAAAGGAATTCATGCCACTTGTACTGGGGAGTGTGGCAAGCAGTAGTTTTCGGTTTTGCAGGTGTACATCTAACTGAAACAAGACCTGTCGTTGAAACTCCACATCTACCACCGGGTTGGAGGAATTTACAGTTCAAGCTTCTTTGACGTAACCAGTTGTACGAGTTCAATCTTAGTTAATATAGTCAATTTAGATGTTTAAACATATAAACATCTAGATGCCATATAAAAAATATAAACATTTAAATATCTAAACATCTATACATACAGATGTAGAATCTGGTATTATCGACTGCGTAAATACGTAAAAACCATGATTGTTACAGTAGCAGCATTTAAAGGTGGGGTTGGAAAATCAACAACTGCACTGCATTTAGCTACATACCTACAAACTAAAGCTGATACGCTATTAATCGACGGTGACTTAAACCGTTGTTCATTAGACTGGTCAAACCGTGGTAGTTTGCCCTTTAAAGTAGCTTCCTCTGAACAAGGAGTAAATTTGGCGCCAATTTACGAGCATATTGTTATTGATACTCCAGCACGTCCACCAGCTAACGAACTAAAAACGTTAGCGCGCGGGTGTGATTTACTAGTTATTCCAACTGCTCCTGATGCTATGGCAATGGCCGCTACCTTACAGATGGTCGGCGCCCTCAAAGGAATTAGAACAAAGTATAAAGTTTTACTAACTATGATTCCACCACATCCAAATAAAGCAGGAGAAGAAGCGCGCGCGACTTTGGAAAGTATAGGAGTACCATTATTTCAAACAGGTATCAGGCGCCTAAGTGTATTTCAAGATGCAGCGTTAGAGGGAGTTCCTGTAAACGCAGTAAAAGACTCATACGCGCTCAGAGCGTGGAGAAGTTATGTAGAAGTAGGGAAAGAAATTTGTAACTAAGTAAAGAAGTAAAGAAATATGAGTGGTAAAAAGAAAGGAAGTCGTTTTGATGATTTAATTGATGCAGCACGTAGTCGTCAGCAGCGCGACACAGAGTCTACATCTATAAATATCAATATTAATGAAAATAATGAAGATAAATTAGGTCTTAAGAGTAAGAGTACAGACCCGAACTATATTCGTACAACTGTTTACTTACCAAAACAGCTACATAAGCTTTTGAAAGCTGCTGCTCTATCTCAAGACCGACAAATGAGTGATGTTGTCGCAGAACTTATTGAACAATGGTTATCTAAGCATTAGCTTTTACTTAAATTTGATTATCGCTTCTTGTAGGTTTTCGACGTATAGGAGTATTGATAAGCATCTTTCCAATCATTGTCATTTTGTAACCCTCGACCACAGAGGTAAATAATACCACTAGTACACGTAGGGTATGTAAGAGCATAAGCAAGCACCACATCTGCACCCCAAGAATGTCCTGACACTACCCATTTTTCAATACCAATTATTTTACGTAAGGCGGCCACAACCGCACATAATGTTAGGCGCCAAACTCACCATTATTTCCAAATCAAAAACATCCAAAATTTCCTTGCAGGGCAGGCGCCACATAGCATCATACTATTCTTCAACTAAATCAAAAAAAATATTTCACTAACTGCGTAATTATACGTACATAAAACCGTAGTTTCCTATGAAGGGGTTCAAACAATAGAACTTACCGTAAATTGAACTTGAGTCTAGTTTAAAAGATAGATTATTGAAAGAAGCAGAAGAAGAATTTACTAACTGGATTATAGCAGAAAGGCGCAAATCTGATAAACCAATATCAACAGCCAAAAAAGATGTAATCAAGCAGCGAATTCTTATTCATAAAAACAAGAGTTTGATAATGCACTACAAGCATTAAGTCGTCAACAAGAATTTCAAGCTGATGAAGTTGGTTATAAATACACGAGTAAAGCAGGTTACGATGTCAATGGAGGTTTACGAGTATTTAAATTACTTTCTCGTTTGCCGCAAGACTATACAGCTAATAGTACTCATCCACCCACACAGCAAAGAATTGATGCTTGAAATGGAGTAATGAGTGAATATCCGTGGTTGACTTTATGGGTAGATGGGAATGAACGACTAAAAATTAATAGTAATTTACATCTGGATTTAACAATTTAGCATAACAACTACTGAAGAACCAAAAGTATAGATATACAAGATGTACTAAACGGCAGAGTAGATTCTAATTCATTCAAAGATAAAATAGTTATTATTGGAGTAACTGCTAATACTGCTAGGGATGTCTGGGCAACTCCTTATAGTTTTATTCAGCCAAATTACGAACCACAACCAGGTGTTTTTATACAATCACAAGTAGTTAGTCAAATTCTAAATGCTGTTTCAGGTGAAAGAGCAGCAACACTTTGGGTTTTGCCTGACTGGGGTGATATTCTCTGCATATGGGGATGGTCGCTAGTATCTAGTTTAATTGTTTGGTGCCTACGTCAAGAGTATAAAGGAGGCGCCATAGTAGCTACAGTTATAATTCTTTATGGAGTAAGCATACTTTGTATTTTTCTACAAGGGTTATGGTTGCCATTTGTCCCCTCAGTTTTAGCGGTGACAGTAAGTGGTGTTTTTGTAGTGTTAATTGAAAGGCGCTGTAATAACAAAATTTATTCAGCGCTCTTTATAGTTATAGAAATTTTAAACCTTAACCACGTGTGCGGCAATTTTTCAGATTAGCAATTGTAACATACCCATCGATAGGAGAAATAATTCTTGTCCAATTCTTTCCTTCACTGCCATCAGTAACTCCTAGAGCAACTTTAGTGCCGTTTTTCAATAAGCGAAGAACTTTACTGCGAGTGCTAGGTTGTTGGCGAACATTAAGTAATCTACCTGGTTGCACTGATACGACACAATACCCAGCGGCAGTCTGAGCAATTTGAAATTTAGAACCACTTAGAGAAGTCGTTGGCACAGTCTGACTTTTACCTTGCTGTCCACCTATTTGTTGACCGATTGTGTTTGATACAATAGCTGATGCGGATAAAGTCCCACCAGTGATAGCAAGCATTGTGCTAGCAAGAATCACAGAAATTTTACCATTAATCATGTTAGACATTGGTTTCTCCTGAATTTTAGATTGGAGTTGTAACTAAAGCTTCTTATTTTTAAATAGGTAGCACTCACTTAAATTTATCAGGGTAAACACATCAAATTTGTATTAATCAATACAGATTCTTTAGCTTAAAAGTGCATTTAGCAATTATAATTTAGTACAAAAGTAATATTTAAAACAAATGCACTAATTAAACATCCGAATGCTTGTATATATATTGTCAAAGATGTCAAATCTAAATTTTAAACAAGTATTTATAATAAGCCAATACCTTCGCCAAAAATCTGATTGGCAAAAATGCTTTTGCCGTCAACGTTTCCAGTCAAAT
>NZ_JBXXZH010000397.1:0-5832 GCF_059640475.1 Calothrix sp. CBUCES-K 9914 | reverse complement strand
TTTATAAACGCGAACTATGTTTAGTACTTTTTTACCTCTATTTCCCTTAACCGAGCAGTATTGACTCCAAATGGTATAGAGTCTACTGGCGCCACTATTGACCCAACGGTGTTAATAGTGGATGATTCAATAACAGTACGTGAATTGTTATCGCTATCGTTTAATAAAGCAGGGTATAGAGTGGAACAAGCGCGCGATGGTCAAGAAGCGTGGGAGAAATTACGTTCAGGTTTACCGTGCGATATTGTATTCTGTGATATAGAAATGCCACGCTGCGATGGACTGGAATTATTATCTCGTATTTCTAAGGAACCAAGTTTGAGTCAGTTACCTATCGCTATGCTGACTTCACGTGGCGCCGCACGCTGTTGTGACGCGCTATAAAAACCGTAAATTATCTATGTAATATGGCTTATCCCGGTTTTTTATTCCAATTGTACTAATACTCTGGTTTATATTAACGATGTAGCTCAAAATTTTCGCACTTTTTTAGTCACGTTATTCATTTTAATTGTCATACAACATTAGAAGGCTAAAGCTTACCTAGACACTAAAAACTACTAATAAAAGTTTCAATTAATTATGCTGCAATTACTGTATATTTGCAGCGAAATAGTAATTGATTATTGTGTTTATGCTGAACTATAGCTTTGATATTTTTCATAAATATATGCCAGTATGCAAGAATTAAAACAACAACAAAACGTAACCGAAATAATTCCATTGATAGACATCAAACAGCAAATGGACATTACATACTTATTAAGTCAAGGAGGAATTTCCGTTGCAATTATTTTATCGCTCACGATTTTTATATCTGTTACTCTTTTAAGAGTTAGTCAACTATCTAAGATAATTTTGCTTTCACATCGAAGTAGAAGAAAGAAAAACAATAATTAATCCTTCTGAGTTATAATTTACTGTATAAAAACAATTAATAAATTATAACTCATTGTTTCTCATTGGCGATGTAATGTAAAAGGAATTATGACTTAACAAATTAGGTCATAATGATACACTTTATAGAACATAATTTATTTTGTATTATTAAGAATAAAGCATTGAATAGCCTGTTTAGTATGCTTTGCGATTAGCATAATCATTATTTAGTGTATATATATACTCACTTGTATTACGTAAACGCATAAGCTGTTTTCGCATTTGTGGAGATGCTTTAAATTCCGAAATTTCATGTGCTTTAACAGCAGTTTGTAAAGTCTCTATAAAATCATCAGAACCATCGACTAAGGCTTCTAGTAGTACTTGTAACAGTTGGTCTCTATCGGAAAATAAACTCTTTTCCTCAACCAACCGAAATTTAAGATGTATTTCGCATTGGTAAACTCCCACTTCTACATTATTGATTTGCCGATTTTTTGAAGATATTAAAGCAGGTGTTAGTTTATTGTTCTCTTCTTTATTTACTTCTTTATTTGTCTTCATAATCACAGAAAGATTTCCTGATTCGTCCAAGTGTATTTTATCAATCAAGCAATCTTCTTGATTCAATAAATTATTTTTTTGAGCAATTATGTAGTCAATTTCATTTATTATGAAATTTAAATTACCATCAGTTTGAGCAGCTTCAAGTATTTGAATCATACGCTCTGCGGCATAATCAGATATTTCAAGAAGATTTGCTAATTCATAATACTCTTTTGCAATTTGTTTATAATCTGAAAAGTTTAACATATATTTTTGGGAATTTTGAGATAAATTGTTTGCTTTTGAAGCATCATTATTTTTCATTTTTTTACCTTCATTTTTACTATATTTGACATTCTCTTATTGCTGGATGTACTAACATATATACAATTTAACTTATAATTTTAACCTTTACCAGATTTGTAATCATCTGTTTGTATTATGCCATGATAATTTTGACGTAAACGCTCTAAAGCACGTTGCCCTCTTTTACGAAGACGTGTAATTATAAGTTCATTAACCTCCAATTCCTCTTTTATAGAAACAAGATATTCAGCAATTTTACGCCAAGATAGACCATCAATTATATGTAGTTTCAAAATATTATAGTCTTTTTTACTCAAAGATTGAATTGCTAATTCTAACACTTCAACATTAGCATCGGTAGTGCTATTGACATTATTGTTATAAGTCAAAATTAATTCTGATTCAGATTTATACATTTCTTTTAGGTTATTCATTTTCTGCTTTTCTCTAAATTTTTCTCGTACAATATTTAACGCTGTTAGTTTAATCCAAGCAGGAAGACATGGTATTTCATCTCCCATTATCACTTTTTTAAAACCTCGAATATACGCTTCTTGAAAAATATCAAGTGGTTCATAATCATCGTCTATTTTGAATTGGAGAAGGTGACGTTTAATAGTAGCTAAAATAATCAAGCTTTGCGGTTCTGATGGGTCTAATAATAACTTTATTGATAAATTAAATAAATTGACTTTTTCTTTTACTTTTAAATCAGCTTCCTCTAAAAGAGATGACATTTCATGGGAGAAATTGATTGGTTTTTCCTGAAAATTCATGCTTACCTCAATAAAACATATCGATTTTTGTATATCTGCCGATTTTGTATAGGCTTATAAATCAGGTTTTCTCTGATTGCCATAAAAATCTTTATAATTGACTTTTTGTTAATTATCGGTGACATATCTCCACCTATCTCACGCTTCCTACCCCCTTTTAAAGTTTGTTCCAACGTAGTAATAGAAGTTTTAACCCTGATATCGAACATAAGTACTAACTAAAGATGATTATTCAAGCATCTATGTAAGTTTGCTAATTTTGCAAAAAGCGTGACATGTTGGTATTAAGTTTTATCTAGGATTACATGGCACAAAGCGTCTGCAAAGCGGCCGCTTCCACAATCTGATTAGTTTGACTCGGTACGTCAAGGTAATTTGGGTGTACAAGCAACTGTTTATTCTGAAGACGAATTTGGACAGTTGGCTGCGGGTTTTAATGAAATAACTAGTGGAATTTTTACCACGACACTCCGTTGCTACACGCAAGGCACAAGAACTTGAAGTTGCGCTAAGAAAATTTGCAACGCTCAATAATTCGCTTACTCGATGATGTGGAAGGCGCCGCATGAGGTGACGCGCACTGTACAAGCAGAAGTAACCGCGCTCCGTACTCGGCGCCGTTGCCGATGCCTTTAATTTAACCATCCAAAACCTCCGTGATATTGTCCAACAAGTAAAAGTTGCGGCACTCGTAAGTTACAAAGGCGCCACTAATTCAGAAACATTCGCACGCGCGCGATTTATTATGTTATTTTTTACTTGAAGGGGACTGTACACCAGTGGGTTTAGAGCCACGTTGTACGCAATTTATAAAATAAAAATGACCCCATTCAAAAAGTTGCGTAAACCTCTGGCTATTGCTTTAATAGCCTCGATTACTGCTTTGAGTTGTCACATCGAAGTAGTCAATACAAGTAGCTCTAATTCACGGTCAACGACAATAAAGATAGGAGTTGACGTGAAACTGAGGGGAGGTTTGCCCAAGCTTAAATAAGTAATTATACTCTTAGCTATTGTGTCACAATGGCTAAGGGTTTATTTTATTATTTATTAAATATTGCGGACAAAATCAGATAAACTAGAATAGATTTTATCAAATACCAACTGAACACAGATTTTTCAAATTTAAGATTTTATAGCTTTTTATTCTTTTGTCCAAAGTTGTAAAAAGTATTGTAGGTAAACAAATAGCTACTATTGGACAAATTCGCGGGATGCTATTAGAAGAAGCTTTACTTTATTTACTTCGATTCCCGCACCCCGATATTCAATATTATCAGTAACTTTACTCAGGTATTAGCTAAGTACTAATGGGTATTATTGTAATAATGTGAGTATTAATAAAATAAATTAAATATGGATATTGCAAGAGCAATGTTTTTAGGTGGCAAAATAGTTTATGCAAATGATTGTGATGTTTCTTCCTACCTTGAGTTAGGCTTACGTTGTTCTGTATGTAGAGAACCTGTTTACCTAAAAACTGGTAAGATTAGGAAGCCTCATTTTGCTCACTTTAAAGGTACTGACTCAAGACTTGTAGAGGAATGTAAACTTAGGGCAGCAGCTTACGGTAATTATACAGAAAATATTGATTTTATTGAAGATAGAGAGCAGAGGCTAGAAATATTTCAAAAACACTTCTTAAAGATGATTTTCCTAGATGGAAATAAAATTGTTGACGATTCAAAATTTAAAAATTGGATTCATTCAGTAAAATGGACACATAATCAATTAATTAACAATATTACTAAAGCTTGTACAGAATATTTTCTAATACACCAACAATCAATGCAAGATAAGTATATTCTGACTCAAACCGAAATCATAGATAAACAAATTTTGCTAAAGCAAGAAATAGCTTTAGAAGCAATAAATTACTTGTGTGTAAAGTCTAGTGGTAGTTTGTTAGAGTATATAATACATTACAGTGTATACAAATTATATAATCAGTCTCAAGAATATAACATTTTAAAGCAATTATTGATAGAAGAAAATCTAAATAAAATCTGCTTATTTATTATTGAAATAATTATACTTAATCCTTGGACGAAAGCATTTTGTAATGCTAAAAATATAAACTTATCCATTGTTGATACTTCTCAGTTATCTATTCCCGAACAGACCCAGCAGAAAGCACCATCTCAACTACAAATGTTTTTGGCACAGGTTCAAAATGGTGTTAAGGGTAAACCAATTAACTCATCAAATATTAACGCTTCTCAATTAACCAGATTAGAACGCGACAAATTAATAAACCAATTCCCTCTATATTATATTTTACCTGCTTTACGATATGGCGCCAGAGGTGGTACAAAAAAGATTGATATTAAATGTCAAGTTAGAACTATAATTAACAGTGATGAAAATACAGCTATTCAGTTTTCATTTATGGTTAACGAATATATTAAAGCTGATAGTCGTTTTAAAAATGCAGATGGTAAATATATGAAGTGTGAAATTGAGGTGTGGAATCCAGCATTAGTTTACAAGTTTAGTCCTAACTTTAGCTTGAGCGTAGAACCGCATCATGAGATGTTATTCCCGTATGGTGGATATATATTTGATTTTCCAGAAATAAAAACTAGATGTGAATTAGCAAATCTGTTTAATGCATTAATTAGTTACGGTCAGATTGAGTATATTAAAACTAGGGAAGACAACAATAAGTTGTCTATAACTTCCGCATCTGACTGTAGTATTTTGGTATTGTATGAGTTATTAAAACATTGCCATATTATTCCTAATACTAGATTAAATGCTAAAAATAAATATGAAGAAATTGAATTTAAAACAGTGATGCGGTGTATGATAAACGCGGCTAAAAAAGCAGTTGAGTCCGGCGTGCCTTTAATAGAAGGTATGCTATTGCACAGCTTATCTACTGCTGCGAAGAGGCAAATTTCTTGATGCCCACTTAGTACAGGCACCTTACAAAATTGAATTGCGTACTAGCTTAGTACTATAAATGCTTAACGCGGAACGTTTCATAACAGCCTCAGATCAATGTCGCTTTAACGCATGGTTGAGGTTGAGCCGAAATAAGATTTAAAACGGAAATAGAAGCGCTCATACCCTTGATTTAGAGTTATCCATAACAGCGTTGTGTACATAAAGTAGCAATTTATCAAACCCATGCAGGATAAACATTCTCAGCATCTATTTCCGTTTGTCGCGTGTATCTCGGCTCAACCTCTAAATAAATCATCGAGTTGGTACAAACTGCAATGGCGCCGCTGTACATACTTTAGGCAACTCCAACTAAAGTATTAGGCGCCTTGCCCATAAAAAGTATTGCTACAATTCAAGCTTTATTGTGATGTGTAAG
>NZ_JBXXZH010000396.1:0-5860 GCF_059640475.1 Calothrix sp. CBUCES-K 9914 | reverse complement strand
GTACACCAAATATGGATGATGGACTTGGAAACTAATATAATTAGGACTTACGCTGGTACTGGCGCCGAAGCTTGTTTTGATGGTGAGTTAGATACCTCAGTATTTGCTCAACCAAGTGGTATTACAATTAACAGTCATTTATTATACGTAGCAGACAGTGAAAGTAGTTCAATTCGTGCTATTAACTTAGAAACTGGCAAAGTTATAACAATTTGTGGTGGTGGTGATTTATATCTATTTGGTGATAAAGACGGTATTGCAGAAGAAGTAAGATTACAACATTGTATGGGTGTAGAGTATACACAAGGTAATCTTTGGGTTGCTGACACTTATAATCATAAAATCAAGTTAGTTAATCCCAAAACGGGTGAATGCAAAACAGTGCTAGGTAATGGCGCCAGTGATATTAACTTCTCTGAACCTTCAGGACTAAGCGCTTTAAACTCGAACTTGTATATAGCAGACACTAACAATCATGCTATTAGAAAGGTAAACCTAAATACCTTGGAAGTAACTACCTTAAAAATATTGGGTTTATGCGCTCCAGACTTTTGTGTCCCAGCTAGTATTTGAATGCTTCATACAACTAAAAATACTTTGTTGGTTATGATTGATACATAAATACTTTTACTGAGGTACTAATCATGTTAGATTTTAATCGTTCTAATTGGGTAGCTTGTAAAGATATGGGAGAAGTCAGGGTCAAAGTGACATTTGTAAACTATTCTGATGAACTGTTAATAAAACGTTGGTCATTGAATCCAAATAAACTGAGAGTATACGAAACAACAGGGCTTGTAGATACTGGTGCTGTACGTACAGTATTGCCAATGCGAATAGTAGAACAGCTTGGTTTAGAAATTAGAGGTCAAGAATTAGCTCAATATGCAGATGGTAGAGAAGAGAGTATTGGTGTAAACGAAGCTGTAATTATTAGATTAGAAGGGCGTGAAACAATTGAAAGCGCATTAGTTACAGGTAACGACGTGTTAATTGGTCAAACTGTTTTGGAAGCATTAGATTTACTAGTGGATTGTAAAAACAGATGCTTAATTCCAAATCCCAGACATCCTAAATCTCCAGTATTCAGAATTTAAAGTATGAAGACAATTCATCACATTATACGGCGCCAAGTTTGGGAAGAAGCACTAATAACAGGCAACTATCAGGCTGATTCTATTTTAACTGAGGGTTTTATTCATTGCTCTACACCTGCACAGGTTCTAAAAACAGCAGATAGATTTTTTAAAAATCAAACTGGTTTGATAATACTTTATATAGATGTAGATAAAGTGAAAAGCTCAGTTAAGTATGAACTTGCTGATAATGAACTTTTTCCACATATTTATGGCGCCTTGAATATTGACGCAGTGTATCAAACTATCGATTTTGAAGCTCGTAATAACTATTTTGTAAGATGATTAAGTTTCTTGTGGAATGGGCATCCTTGCCCGTTTCATTTCTACTAAGGCGGGCAGGGATACCCGCTCCACAAGAATGCTAAAAAAGTAGTGTAAATTACAACTTTATAGATTAATTAGTAGTTAAAGTCATAATTCATACATATATATTCAGGGCTAGACTAGTGCCAGATACAAAAGATGCATCAACAAACCAGGCAAAGTCAACATGGGTCGAAAAGTCTCTAGCTTTTATTGAGGAGCTAGGTAATAAGCTGCCTGACCCACTTACACTCTTTTTCATACTCTCACTTTTTGTGATTGTGGTCAGTGCAATAGCTGCGTCTACAAATTTATCGGTTGTTCACCCTGGTACGAACAAAACTGTTGCGGCTGTATCATTACTTACACCCGATAGCGTTCGGCGAATATTTACGCAAGCGGTAAAGAATTTTGTTGAGTTTCCACCTTTGGGTACTGTGTTAGTAGCTATGTTGGGTGTGGGGGTTGCTGAAGCTACTGGTTTATTATCTACGCTTTTACGTGAAGTTGTAATGATTACGCCTAGGAAGTTAATTACTCCAGTGGTAATTTTTGCTGGTGTGATGGCAAATGTGGCTTCTGATGCTGGTTATGTTGTACTTGTTCCTCTTGGCACCGTTATATTTCTCGCATTTGGGCACCATCCTTTAGGTCCTGGTGCTGCAATGAGGATTTAATGAAGGAACCACAAAGGCACAAAGGACACAAAGAGAAGAGGGGAAGAAGATGGAAGAGAAAGAATTAGATGTTAAGGTGTATGTTGAGATGATGGCTTTGTTGGTTGATTTGAAGTTACGTGATGAATATAAGGATGGAGTTGTTGCTAATTTTGAACGGATAGGTAATATAGCAAAACTTGTTAATGAGTTTGAGTTGCCTGAAGATGTTGAAGCGGCACCTGTTTTTGAACCTTAAATAAATATCACGTAGGATAGGTGTCTCGCCTGTCCGAATATAAAAAATCTACAATTAATCAGAACTATGCAAAAAGCTGTTACTCAAAAAGCAAAGCGTGCGGTTGCGTAATATTATTAAGTAATGAATCTAAATTTAACCGACGCGACATCAATAGCAACTGCGGTAAAAGCACGCGAAGTGACAGCAGTCGAAGTTGTGCGCGCTACGCTTGAACGCATTCAAACGCGCGATACTGAACTAAACTGCTTTACAACTGTCATCACTGAAACTGCTTTAGCTGATGCTGAAAAAATAGATAATCAAATACAGAAGGGTGAGGACACGGGTATTCTTGCTGGTGTCCCGTTTGCTGTCAAAAATTTATTTGATATTAAAGGTTTAACAACGCTCGCTGGCGCCAAAATAAATGCAGAAAACCCAGCAGCTACACGAGATGCAACTGCTGTAGCAAAGTTGAAGCAAGCAGGTGCAATACTTGTAGGTTCGCTAAATATGGATGAGTACGCTTACGGTTTTGTTACAGAAAACTCTCATTATGGCGCCACAAGTAACCCGAATGATATTACTCGTGTAGCTGGTGGTTCATCGGGAGGTTCTGCTGCTGCTGTTGCTGCTGGTTTGGTTTCATTAACTTTAGGAAGTGATACTAATGGTTCGATACGAGTTCCAGCAGCTTTGTGTGGTGTATATGGTTTTAAACCAACTTATGGTAGATTATCTCGCGCGGGTGCAGCGTTATTTTCTAGTAGCTTTGACCATATTGGCCCGTTTGCACTTTCGGTTCGTGACATAGCAGCAGCATTTGATGTATTGCAAGGTGCAGATGATAAAGACCCTGTTTGTACAACACGTCCATGTGTAAAGACGCGACATGTCGCGTCTCTACATAATATTGATGGTATTAAAATTGCTATTGCTGATGATTATTTCAATCAAAAAGCTAAACCAGAAGCATTTGCAGCAGTTCAAAAAGTAGCCGACGCATTAAACGTCAAAGATTACGTTACCATTCCCGAAGCAAACCGCGCGCGCGCAGCCGCATTTATTATTACAGCATCAGAAGGCGCCAATTTACATTTAGATAAACTTCGCTCTCGTCCCCAAGACTTTGACCCAGAAACGCGCGATAGATTTTTAGCAGGCACCTTAATTCCAAGTAACTGGTATATACAAGCACAAAGATTTAGAAAATGGTATCGCGATAAAGTTAGAGAAATATTCCAAAACGTAGATATAATTATCGCCCCAACTACACCTATTTCGGCGCCTTTAATAGGTCAACAAACCATGATATTAGAAGGTGAGGAAATTTTAGTGCGTCCATACCTGGGACAATTTACACAACCATTATCCTTTATTGGTCTACCAGTTTTATCAATTCCAATTCGGCGCCCAAACGCTTTACCCCTAGGTGTACAGTTAATAGCGGCGCCTTACAACGAAGCTAAAATAATACAAGTAGCAGCATTTCTTGAAACCGGGTTTCTTAGACATTCTGAAATGCTTTTGGATAAATAACTTCACCCGTATATTTTACTTCATAGTTTTTCAATGGTTTGACCATAAAAGCTTCTGCTGGAACTTCAAATGGTGATTCTATCCCGTAGTAAGTTGATTGAACAAAGCCAAAACGAGGATAAAATGAGGGATGACCAAGTACAATAACTAGTGCCTCTTCTAATTCGTCTGCTTTTTCTAATCCATATTGTACTAAAGCAGTTCCTATACCTTGGTTTTGAAACTGTGGTGATACTGCTACTGGCGCCAGAGCTAACACCAGTAAAGTTTCCTTACTTAGAAGATGTATATAGCTAAATAGAATATGACCGACAATATTGTTCTCAATTTCAGTAACTAAGGAAAGTTCAGGAATATAATTTTCTGAACTACGTATTGCTTCGACAAGTATAGCTTCGTTTGACTGTCCAAAAGCGTCGGTGATTACTTCTGCTATTTTTGGATAATCTGACGAAGTTTCACAACGAATATTCATAAATTAATTACCTTTACCAATTATAAATCGCTGAAACCACGCTTTTTCTTTTTGCTTGGCTTTGCTTTCTGTGGTTTCTCTGGTTTCTGTGGTTTCTCTTTACTTGTGCCAGGGCGCCCAAAACCTTTATTATCTTCTTCTTGTTCTAATGAGTCTAATTCTTCAAAAGATTCAACACTAACAGCTTCGATTTTATCGTCCTTGGTTTGTTTGTGCAATTCATCGACTTGAGTTGATGCTTCATCAGTTACTTGTATTTCTTGACTAACTTCAATCTCAGATGCAACTTCTTCTATCTCGTCTTCTACCTTATCTATAGTATTAGTTAGATTTTCTTCTATATTAATAATTTCCTGTTGTACTTCTGGTTTATTTTGTAGTAATTGCGTATTATATTTTTCGGAAGCTAACTCAGGTGTAGGAAGTTCATTTTCTGGAGTTTGAGTTTGTGTTTCAACAACTTCGGAAGCTAACTCGTTTGTCGGAAGTTCATTTTCTGGAGTTGAGGTTTGTGTCTCAACAACTTCGGAAGCTAACTCGTCTGTAGGAAGTTCATTTTCTGGAGTTGAGGTTTGTGTCTCAACAACTTCGGAAGCTAACTCATTTGTTGAAAGTGCATTTTCTTGAGTTTGAGCTTCTGTGTTAACGACTTCGGAAGCTAACTCGTTTGTCGGAAGCACATTTTCTGGAGTTGAGGTTTTTGTCTCAGTCACTTCTGCTACTAAATCAATTAAAGCATTAATTTCATCTTCGCTTCCCTCTTCTTCATCTGGTGAAGACGCTTCTGTAATGCTAGGTGGCGGAGTTGGTATAAACTCTTGAACTTCTTCGTCTGAACTTATACCTAAACTTTCTCGTACTTCGTCCCAGTTACCTACAATGTCTTCAGCAACTTGGTTTGTGTTGAATGCGTATTTTATTACAGGCGCCGCTTCTTCTGCCTGTAAATTAATAAGGGTACTTATAATAAATCCATTGAGTTCGCTTGGATTTTGGTTACATGATTGTAAACTTTGAGTTAGTACACTCTTAACTTGATCACTAGCATCAGGATGTTGATTAGCAATTTCTTCTAGACTGTTAATGGCAGTAACGCGCGCTAAAAGCTGATTTTGCTCTTGAGTTAGATATTCTGCAAGTGCCCCAATTGCCGCAGTACCTATCTTGCCGTAAACTTTGGGCAGTTCTTCGTTGACTAAATCATTATCTTTTAGCTCGAACAATTGTATTAATGGAATTATTGCGTCAGTTGCTTGTAGCTCCCCTAATATACGCCAAGCGTGAACTGGCGCCCAAGCATAATAATCATTAGCGGCGCCTAGCAATTCGTCATCAACCGCCATTTTAATTAAATCAGGAATATGCTCAGTAACAATACCTAATTCTGCAACATCATTCAACTGCTGCGAACCAAGAGTCAGGAGTTTATCTACAGGCGGTTGATAACTTATGCTATTTACCATCAGAAATGTGGAGTGTATTTTTCAGTTAGACTTCAAATACCAGG
>NZ_JBXXZH010000395.1:0-4083 GCF_059640475.1 Calothrix sp. CBUCES-K 9914 | reverse complement strand
GTCATCCTCTGTTGCGTGAGTTTGTGTGCACCTGTGTAGTGCATGCCATCTAAGAAGGCACACAGCCTACGTGTACGTCCAGCTTTAAAAGTATCAGGCCTGAATAATTGGCGATTCCCCAGCTGCCAGGCTAGCTGCACACTCCGCTGACTGGCATAGCTGATACTTGCAACCTGCCTGCCAATTGAGCGCTTGATTTTCCAGCAGAGCTTGATATCAATCATCGGACTTTACCGTAAAGTGAAGGGACTGCCAGCGTGATTTAGGTAAGTGTACTGAATCAGAAATCGCCAATTTGTTATTAACATTTAGTAGGTTAGGCGTCTCGCCTGACAAGAGCGCACAGGCAAGATGCCTATGCTACAACAACTAACCTATGATCCCTTACGAATGACTAATGACCAATTAAAGTTTTCGTTAGTTGTTAGCGACCTCTCCGGAGGTGGCACGGTTCGAGCTTACTTACTAGCTCAAGTCCTGCAACAACTTAACCATTTTGTCGAAATTGTCGGGTTTAACTTTGGCAAAGACTTATACGCAATACCTCCGAATGGCATCCAGGTCATTTCTATACCTGGTAGCAATTATCTTAATTTTTTAGGCGCCGCACGGCAACTGCTCCGCTCGCTATCGGGAGATGTTATTTACGCAGTAAAACCCAAACCAACTAGCTTTGGTGTGGGTTTGCTGCATAAATTAACTCGTCATCGTCCGCTGTTACTCGATATGGATGATTGGGAATTAAGCTGGTATGGTGGTGAGGATTGGAGCTATAAGCCTAGTATCAAACAGTTTGCCCGCGATATTCTTAAATCCAATGGTGCCTTGAGATTTCCTGACCACCCACTTTACATCAATTGGATGGAGCGGTTGGTCAAGTACGCGGATGCTGTAACGATTGATACGCAGTTTTTGCAAGATCGATTTGGCGGTGTTTATGTACCCAATGGTAAAGATACCGAGATGTTTAACCCCGATAAGTACTCTGAAGAAGCGAGTCGGGAAAAGTATGGACTATCAAATTATCGTATTTTGATGTTTCCAGGGGCGCCGCGTCCACACAAAGGTGTCGAAGATGTGTTGATGGCACTCGATAAATTAAACCAAGATGATTTACGGTTGGTGATAGTTGGCGGCAGTCCGTATGATGATTATGACGACCGTTTGATACAAAAATGGGGACGTTGGATTATTAAGTTACCAAAGGCGCCTGTAGAGGCAATGCCCGAAATAGTGGCAGCAGCTCATGTTGTAGTTGTACCACAGCGTGATACTGTTGTGGCGCGCGCGCAGTTTCCTTTAAAACTAACAGATGGTATGGCGATGGGTAAACCGATGATTTCTACCCGTGTAGGTGATATACCTGAGATATTAGCTCATACTGGTTATTTAGTAGACCCAAATTCACCCGAACAAATCGCTATGGAAATTGAAGCCATATTTAACGATTATGATACGGCACGTATGAAGGGGCGCTCTTCTAGAGAACGCTGTGTTGAGAAATATAGTACCTCAAAAATGGCGCTAACGCTATCAGAAGTAATCAACAAAATTAGTTGCCAAAAAAATAATCTTAATTATTAGGGATTTTTATAGTGTATTTACCAATTTTTAACTAATCAATAATTATTCCCTATGTCTACAGTAAAACTTTTAATTCGATTTGCTAAACCTTATCCTTGGTGGGTGTTTCTAACATTTGTACTTGGATTTTCCGGTGCCTTATTTAATGGGGTTGGGA
Source organism: Calothrix sp. CBUCES-K 9914 (assembly GCF_059640475.1). NCBI lineage: Bacteria > Bacillati > Cyanobacteriota > Cyanophyceae > Nostocales > Calotrichaceae > Calothrix > Calothrix sp. CBUCES-K 9914. Next base: position 2,342 of record NZ_JBXXZH010000395.1, on the reverse strand, counting down.
CAACACTAATTGTGCCTGTTGTTTTAAAAATTATTGGACTGGATGTTCAATTCAACAATGCACCCGATATTTTAAAAGTCGTCATGCAACCTTTTGAGCAAGTGCCAGAAGCTTATCGAACTTGGGTAATGGCAGGAGCGATTATATTAACTATTATACTAAAAAATCTTGCCAGTTACGCAAGTAGTTTAACATCAAGTTCACTTGCACGCACTTTAACGACTGACATGCGTGATGTTGGATTACAAAACTTATTAGAAGTCGATTTAGATTACTTTGCAAAAACAAAAGTTGGTGATTCAATTAACAGCTTAGGTGGAGAGTTAGGAAAAGCATCGAGTGCTGTTAATACTATTATCCGAGTTTTAATTCTCGTCATTACAATTCTAGTTTTTATTGCTCTACTGCTGTCTATTTCTTGGCAGTTAACAATTGCGGCAACATTTTTACTATCACTCGTCACATTAGTTAATCAATACGCTATTGCTCGGTCAAAAGATTACGGTAAATTGCTATCGGATATGTCGAGAGCGTATTCGATAACCGTTTTGGAAGTTTTGAACGGAATGCGCTTAGTACGCGCGACAGCAAATGAAGACCGTGAGTACAAAAAAATTATCAAATTAATTCGCGACCGCGAACAAGCTGATTTTCAATCGCAAGCTAATTCCGAGGCAATTACACCCGTTAGTGAAGTAATGGGGATTACTTCTTTGGTACTGATTATAATTCTTAGTAAGTATTTATTTGCATCTCAAATTTCCTCCCTTTCTGCCGTACTCTTCACATATTTATTGGTGCTGTTGAGGGTATTGCCTTTTATCTCGCAGATAAACGCAATTCGTAGCAGTTTCGCAAATGCCGCAACAAGCGTATCTATTGCTACCGACTTTCTGCGACGTGATAATAAACCGTTTATGAGTCGGGGAACAAAGAATTATAAATCGCTTGAAAAAGGGATTCATTTTAATAATATATCTTTTGCTTACCCAGGTCATGAGAAATTAGTATTAAAAGAAGTCGATTTGTTTTTGCCGAAGGGTACAACTTTGGCACTCGTTGGTAGTTCAGGCGCCGGAAAATCGACAATGGCAGACTTATTACCGCGTTTTTATGATGTAATTTCTGGTAGTATTTTACTCGATGGTGTAGATTTGAGAGAATTTGATATTCAGTCATTGCGTCGCTCGATGGGTATCGTTAGTCAAGATACATTTTTGTTTAACGACACAGTAAGATATAACATTGGATACGGAAACAGTAGCGCGACCGAAGAAGAAATAATAGCTGCTACCAAACGCGCGAATGCTTATGAGTTTATCACGAAGCTATCACACGGGTTTGATACATTAATAGGTGATAGAGGCGTAATGCTATCAGGGGGACAACGACAAAGGTTAGCAATAGCGCGCGCATTACTACAGAACCCAGAGATTTTGATACTCGACGAAGCAACAAGTGCGCTTGATACGGTATCCGAACGGGTAGTACAAGCAGCTATTGAAGATTTGAGTAAAGACAGAACAACTTTGGTTATTGCCCACCGTTTATCTACGGTTCAAGGTGCTGACCAAATAGCAGTTTTAGACCAAGGAAAAGTCGTAGAAGTTGGAACACACAACTCGCTATTACAAAAAGGTGGTTATTACACACGACTTTACTCGATGCAATTTGGCGCCGAGGGGGAAGACTCGAAGCAGCTTACACAGGTTAAGGTAGATGAAGGGGAAAATGCTGAAGCGTTAACTCATAATCAGAATTTACTTCGTATCCCTCATGAATTACGGACACGACTCAATTCAACAATTGGGTTTTTGCAGTTACTACTCGACGAAACTTCGGACTCGCAGGAGCGGGAAGAATTTATCGAAGAATTACGTAAATCAACATCGCGCGTTGAGAATATTATCGAAATCTTTGAGGATATCGTCAAACTACAAACAAGCTTTATCACATCAACAAACGAGACATACAAAACATATAGAGAGAATCTTGACCGTCTTGTCAAGAAGTCACGCACTCACATCAACTTTATGCTGCATTCATTGCCGCTGATTGTAGACAGCCAAATTCAAGCATCCGAACAAAACGACATCATTAAAAATGTTTATTACGCAACAATTCATTTACTTGATACAATTCAAGAATTGGAAGATTGTCTCAAATCTAAATCTTTAAATTCAGTACCTTCTAGTAATGGGCATGAATATCAAAAAAACGGTAATTCTAAATCGCCCCTTCTAACATAGTTTAACATAATAAGGGTATCCAAAATCTATTCATTGTCGAAGACAAATCTAAAATTATTATGCCTTCAAAAAATAAAAATAAATACCTGTTCT
>NZ_JBXXZH010000394.1:0-5949 GCF_059640475.1 Calothrix sp. CBUCES-K 9914 | reverse complement strand
TAAACCACAAACCTTGTAGAGACGCGTTCACGAAGTGTACCGCAGGTAAATTTCGCGTCTCTAGATCTGCGAAATCATTACAATCTACCCTTAACCGAGCAGTATTGCATTCCACCTTACTATCAAGTAGTTTGAAAGATATTCTGCACCATTTTTTTATCAAGTCTTGCAGAAATTTTGTCCAACTCAGAAACTTCGTTAGTATCCAATAACCAATTTTTGGCGCCAATATTTTCTTGTGCTTGTTTTGGTGACTTGGCACCAGGGATAGGGATAGTGCCTTTAGCGATGCACCAGTTGATTGCGATTTGGGATATAGTTTTATTTCTGGTGCCAGCTATTTCACGCATACATTCTAAAAGCGGTTTCATTCCGGGTAACAGTTGTCTACAAACCAAACCACGAATACCTTTTGGATATGAATTTTCAGAATATTTCCCAGTTAGTAAACCTAAAGCAAGTGGACTATAAGCAATTAATTTTATACCAAGTTCATCACAAACATCTTTCAATCCTAATTGAGTAACAGGATAAGTAGATAACAAAGAGTACTGTACTTGTAAAGTAGCAATAGGTACTCCACGCTCAGTAAATCTTTGATGTGCCCATTTTAGGCGCCTAGTACCATAATTAGATAATCCTACACCCTTAACTAAACCTTGCTGATACAAATCAGCCAAACCATCCAGAAGTACACCTTCTTGCCAGGGTGCATAATTAGCGGTAGACCAATGCATTTGCACTAAATCAATATTTCTACCAAGACGTTTTGCGGAAGCTTTACCAGCAGACACCATCGACTGACGGGTTAACCTCCAAGGGTAAGCAGCGAGTTTGGTCGCAATACAAATATTTTCTTGATTGGTGCCAGTATAAGATTGAGAAAAGCCTCCTAAAAGTTGTTCACTGCGACCATTGAGTTTACCAGTTCCATAAGAGTCACCAGTATCAAACAAAGTTACACCGTTTGATACACATAAATTAAAAACGGCTTGTAAATCCGAGTCCATACTTTCATCGTATCCCCAAAGCAAGCGGTTTCCCCACGCCCAAGTTCCACAACCCATAATAGGAAGTGATAAGGAAGAAGCTACATAAGGGGTAGAGGAATTAGACATTGGCGAAGTAGTATGAACGGGATACTATTATATTTTCTCACCTTTAACAACAATTACTGCAAACTAATAGAAGGCACCTCTGGTACAAATCATAACTATTAACCGCTTCTAAAGCTAATTAACAATATGCGCTAAACTTGATAGCGTTGCCGTTAATCTAGCTTTGTTGTTATGGCTCGTCTGGGGGGGGGGTAACGAACTAGCTTAAAAGCCTTATGCCGTAAAGGTTATAGATGAGTGACCGCTTGAAAGATAAAAGTAAACTTAGAACAAAGCCCAACGAAAAATAAGACTTTTGTACAAAGCTTATTGATTATAGAATCAATAAAGTATAAAAATGGGGTTTATCTTTTTATGGCACGCGCGCTTATAACTATTGCTGTGTCTCAGGTTCAGAGGTTTTCGTCACCCCCTCAGTACAGATACACAAGTACCCATTACAGTAGAACATATAAATACAGCTAAAGAAATACTAATCGTGCGTAAAACTACTCACCTTGATTCACTTGCAAATAGACTAACTGAAACAAGAAATTTAAAATTAATCATCCGTTACATCCGTTGCTAGTTCTGCGTTTTCTGCAAACCTAATTAAATTGCTTAAACCCAAAAATTACCTAATATTTTTCTCTCGTGACTTCAAAAACTGTCGAACTTCTTCTTCCTGTCCTAACGGCGCCCCAGCATTGAGATAATGTTGAAAAGCATCCTCAACTTCGACTAAAGTTTCTCGCTCAACAAGTGCCCTAATTGCTTGACCGAGGTAGTAATAAATAGCAGGATTTTCTGGGTCTTGTTGTCTAGCTTGACGTAACTCGCTAACCGACCGAGCAAGATCGCGATCGCTTTCCAAAAGCGCGCGACCAATATAATAGCGTGCATCTGCGTTCTTTTGTTCTCCCTGTTGGTCAACTGCTTTTTCTAAAGCTTTAATGCTTTCGTCATACTCGCCAAGCACATAATAAATTACACCTAAATTTAAGTAACCCTCTGGGTCTATATTGTTACGCTGCTCGATTAGGCACCGCAAAATGAGAATAGTTTGTTTAATAGGCTCTTGAGTAATTTTCTCAAAACGCTTTTGCAAGTTACCTTCGCTAACCGCGTTGCTAAAAACTATTTCATCAAGGTTGTTCCCAACAAAGTACGGTTGCGAAGATTCTTTATTCTCGATAGGATATTTAATCAACTGACGGTATGTCAGGGTGTCGGGGTTAGCTTGTTGCAAAGTCTTAATTAGCGCGTGTGTCAAAGTACCATAAGTTGTTTGCCCTGTACTTTCTTGAGATGCTGAAAATTCTTCAACTTTGAAACCAAGCTCTCTGCTTTGTGTAAATTTGATTGACTCTTGATAAATGGAGAGACGACCAATTTTGAAAGCAAGGTTGGTTAAATCCCGCTTCTTTTCACGAAGTAAGATTTCACGAGTACGCGACTGAGCTTGTGTCTCCTCACGATCAATGTATCGGCTACTGTCTTTATTCCAACCAGCATCAATAATTGTAATCAGGTTTGTGGGAGCTTTACCTACAAGTGCAGCCAGTTCATTTAACGTAATATCGCTAACACGATCAATCATATCTTTATCTGTCCAACCATCCACACTGATAATTGTTGGAATATCCTCAGCACCAAAAGAACCATTACCTGCAAAGTAAAAGAAAGCTGATGCTTGCTGTCCTTTCTCAACGAGTTTCTGGAACTCCTCAATAATAGCTTGGCGGGTTGCATCACTATCCAGTAGCAGCTTGATATTTGCTTCCTGAAAACTGTATTTACTAATTAGGACTTGTTGAAGGGAGCGGACATCGTTGACTGCACCGCGTACTTTAGGAATTTCGGGTTTAATGTAATCGTCGATGCCGACTAACAAGGCATATTTTTCGTCAGTTTCTAAATGTTCAATTTGAGTCATTGCCTCCTGCATTTGAGCCACATATGTTTGTGACTCGACAAGCGCAAGGTGTTTTTGGAAAGTTGAGCGCGCATCCTGATAACGCTTTGTGCGGAGTTGAGCAATACCAAGGGCGAAAATTGTCTCAGCATCAGAGGCTGGTTGTCCACTTTGGTCAATAGCAGTTTGCAAGAAGTGTAGAGCTTGCAAGTAGTTGCCTTTTTCTAGGAACGCGCGGCCTAGGCTGTGATAAAATTTTGGAAAGGGAGTTTCAAGAATTTCTCCAAATCTAACATAGCAATTCTCGATATGTTCTAGTGTGAAGGGTAAGTAATTGCGACGTTGGCTGAAGTCAAACAACTTGAGGAAGTAATCAACGCTGGAAAATAAATGCTGGTTTTTATCGCCAATCACTAGGGGTGTCTGCCTGTCTTGAAAACGCTGCTGTAATCTATTTGTTATCAGTTCAATCAACTTACCCTGTTTAAGGTTGGATGAGGATTGCCGCAATTCTTCTACAAAATTGTAGGTAAAAGCTCCAAAATGATGACCATCTTCAGATCTATATTCACGGCTCATCTGATTAGGTGAGGCACATAAGAAAAGTGCGTAATTCCCTTGTTGACGGGCAAGGTTGACTAACTCGGCACGAGGCATCGTATCGATTATCAGTGTTTTGTTCCCAGAAATAGAGCTAACGTGAGTATGTAATTCTTCAACGGTAATATCCTGCCCAGAAATAGTTCTGCTGTCGTAGGCTACAAGGTAGCCATCCGTGACATCTCCACTAGACACTGCATGACCGCCGAAATAAATGACAATAATATCATTTAGCAATGTTTTACTTTGCAACTCACCTAGCGCCTTTAGTATTCCTTCATGGGTAGCATCAGCATCAGCAAGAGTAGTTATGTTGCCAGGAGGGAAAGCATATTTTTCGGTCAACAATTCCCGCATTAATTTAATATCATTACCGGGTCCTTGAAGAGAATGAACTTTACTTTCAGGATGATAATTAGCAATACCTATTAACAGAGCATATTTGTTGCTTGGTTTGTAATTGGATAGCCAAGGTACATATTTTCTAAGCCACGGTGCTTTTTTATCTTGAGGATTTTTAGTTAAAAATAATTGCAAATATTTTAATGCGCTTTCATATTCACCCTGTTTCGCGTAAGCTATACCAAGGTAATAAGCAGCATCAGGTAGAGTATTAGCCTTCATTGCTACTAGAAATGCCTTAATCGCTTGGGGTATATTGTTAACTGCCATCAACGCTAGACCCAATTGTAGGTTAGCTTCTGGAAAGTGTCGTTCTGGAGATAAGCGCAGAGCTTCTTGTAGCTGCCAACTAGCTGACTCAAATCGGCGTCTGTCATCTAGTAGCAATGCCAATCGGTAAAGTTCGCAACCAACCTCATAGTGTTGTTGGGCAGAGATTCCTGCTGTGATTGTAATTGCTAGATCGCGGTCAAAAGAATTTGCACCGATACAAGGGTGCTGTTTATTATCAGTAGCCTTTTGTACATTTTCACGCACGTATTCAAATAACTCACCAACACTGACAACACCATTTCGTGATTTGTCAGCCTCACCGCGCATCCCTTTTAACAGGTAGTAAGTAAAGACACCATGACCACCACCCCACTTGACATCCTCAAAAGAAACTTCATTAGCCTCCGCAGAAGTGAGTAGAGCGATACCTCCTCTGGCTTTACTCACTTCTTGCAAATAGCGATTTACAACTGCCGTGCTATTGTCAGTATTTCTTCGTCCTATCCCTCCACCAATAGCCGCACTATGACAGGTATCCGCGAGAACAATCACTCTTTCTGCTAGCAGATTTTCCTTTAAAGACAGGTCTATCTCGCGCATCGGTAGTGCAGTTCCAGAAATATCATCAGGGTCTGTGTCGTGTGTTATTAAATATACAATACTTGGGCGTTCCAAATCCGGTCCACCGTGGCAAGCAAAATAAATCAAAACAATATCTTCTTTCGCTGGCTTTTTCAGGAAGCTGCGTAGTGCCCTAGTAATTTTAGCTGTTGTCGCGTCTTCATTAGTAAGTTTGATAATATGGTCAGCTTCAAAGGCGCCTCCAGAAGGAGTTAGCAGGAGTTTATAAAGTTCCTCTGCATCGCGGTCAGCATAGTTTAAATTTAAACTCTGATGTTTATACTGGGAAATGCCAACTACAATTGCCCAGCGTTCAGCATAAGCTGGATAAGAGATATTCTCAGTTGATGTGGGCTTAATTTGACGATCATTTGCACTTAGCTTTTCCTCTGAAGTCTCAGTCATATTTATTTTTATGGTTTATTTCAATCCAATTAAATATTTGTCTTGCCAGGGTTTAAAACCCTGGCGTGTCAGTGTTTACGAGATTGACTCAAGTGCTTTGGCAAGCGCTTCTAAGCCAGCAGGATGAGTAAAGTAGCTGAGGTGGTCGCAGGCAATATCTGGTAATATTTTGGGTTGAGGTGAGCGGTCGTAATTCACACTTTTAATGCTATCTAAAGTTACCGCAATATCGTTAGGTTGCTTAAAAAAGACCAAATTTACTACGCGATCGACAGCTTGACCGAATAATTTTTGCATTAGTTTTTGCAGGAAAATAGTTTGCTTTTCGATGTCCGTTTGTGATGCTGTGGAACTTAGCGACCTGTCACCAGCAATAATAGTGTAAGGAACGTGAGGGTCTGGGTTTTTTGCTATTTCTTGCAGAAATTCACAGTTTGGTTGCATTTGTTCCAGAGAATTGTCATTGGCTTCCAAAAGTTCTACTAATTTGGCTAATATTTTCACAGGCGGAACAACGGTTGAAAGTTGATTTAACCCCATGCCAAGAAGTGCAAAAGCTAAATCTTGTACTTTACCCGGATTTCTCACAAAGTTTTAGGAAAGAGGGGTCAAAAACTGCCAAAATGTATATTGCAA
>NZ_JBXXZH010000393.1:0-5955 GCF_059640475.1 Calothrix sp. CBUCES-K 9914 | reverse complement strand
AGTTATTATCACATATATAACGTTAATTTTAGGTGAGTTAGTGCCAAAACGGCTAGCGCTGAATAATCCAGAGTCAATTGCCTCAATAATGGCTATTCCGATGCAGATGCTATCGAAGATGACTACACCTATAGTCTACCTTCTCAGTGCTTCTACGGATGCAGTACTACGACTATTAGGAATAAGACCATCAACGGAACCTCAAGTAACAGAAGAAGAAATTCGCGTCTTAATCGAACAAGGAACCGAGGAAGGAACATTTGAAGAAGCCGAACAAGACATGGTAGAACGGGTGTTTCGCCTAGGAGACCGTCCAGTAAGTGCCTTAATGACTCCCCGTCCAGATATAGTATGGCTTGAATTAGAAGACTCAGCCGAAGAAAATCGTCAGAAAATCATTGAAAGTGGTTATTCTAGATACCCAGTATGCCAAGGCGGTCTTGATAACGTTCTTGGTATTCTCCCAGTCACAGACCTATTAGCACGAAGCTTTACAGGTCAAGCAATGGACTTAACAGTTGGGCTGCGTCAACCCGTATTTGTGCCAGAAAGCACCCGTGGTTTGAAAGTTTTAGAAATGTTCAAACAAACGGTAACACATATGGCAATAGTCGTAGATGAATATGGAGTAATTCAAGGACTGGTAACACTCAACGATATTTTAATCGAAATAGTAGGTGATGTTCCCTCCTTAGACGATCAGGAAGACCCTCAAATCATACAGCGTGATGATGGTTCATGGTTATTAGACGGCATGTTAGCCATTGATGAATTTTTGGAATTATTCAAAATTGAGGAATTACGTTATCAAGACCGGGGTAGCTATCAAACTTTAGGAGGTTTTGTTATTACCCATCTTGGACGCATACCCCAAGCAGCCGACCACTTTGAATGGCACAACATGCGATTTGAGGTAATGGACATGGACGGAAACCGCGTCGATAAAGTCCTAGTAATACCACAAATCAATAAAGAAGAAACAGAAACCAAAGATTAATCTGGCAACGGATGTAACGGATGTAACGGATGCTTGATTTTAAATAACTAGTAGTCTGTGTCATTAATTTTGGTAGTATATAAAATAACCCGTAGGTTAGGCATCTTGTCTGACCTACGCACAGGCGAGACGCCTATGCTACCAACTCCCCAAAATTAATGACATGAACCACGCTCCTGTTTGTTTGTAACCAATAAATTATCCGTTACATCCGTTGTATCCGTTGCAAGCTAATCATTCTCGCGAGTTCGCAAAATCCCAGACCTTCGGCGCCCTCCATGATATAAGCTGGTTTATGCTGTAACGTATCGAGATAATGCGAAACATTCGCCACTCCCACAGACAAAGGAAAATAGCGCTTATCAAATAAACTCTCATCATTAGGACTATCACCAACAGTTATTACTTCTTGAGGAGTTAATTCTGGAAAATACTCTTGCAAAACCCTTAATAGTCCAACTGCTTTATCTTGTTTTGCGGGTTTGATATGGCATTGTACATTGCTGTAAGTAAAACCCCAACCCCTAACTTGACTTTCCACTGAAAGCGTATTAATTTCCTCCAAACTTAAACCCGCAACATCGAAAGTCCAGTCAGTAATACGAAAACGATTATCAGCAGATTCTTGAATTTTAGGGAATTGTTGCTTAAGAACAGCAAAAGTTGCCGCTAACTGCTCGCGATGACTAACTATATCGTTTATAGGTCTTAAAGCTAGAGGCGCCTCACCATTACACGGGTAAAATAACCCACCATTTTCAGCAATAGCTCCCGCAACAGGAAGATAATGCGCTAACCCACTTACCCAACCAGCACTACGTCCCGTCACAATTAATACTTGTATACCTGCTGCGTTTAAATCTTCAAACGTCTGTAAAAGCAAGCTGGTAAATTTACTCTCTACAGTTAGAGTTCCATCCATATCCGTCGCAATAAGACGAATTTGACTCAAATTTGAGGAATTTGACATAGTTCCAAAAATTCACTCTTATTCAATAGATATACCGAAAAATTATACTGCTAATTTGGGCATCCTAAAAGAGAGAGGTAAAGTTTATGCGTATCAGCTATGTCAATATTAGTTCTCATTGCTCAAACAGGGTCAAAACCTAAAAAGACAAATCAGGCAACGGAAGCAACTCGCACGACTCAAGCAACGCAACAGTTAGCTTCGGACTCACAAGCACCTTCCATTTGGATGGTTACATCTGGTGGACTTGCGCTGTTACTAGTCGCCTTAGCTATATACATCAAGCTACAAAGCGATAAACACAAGAAAAAAATCAGATTTGAAAAGTTTCGAGCCAGCGAACTTGAAAAAAAGTTAAAGTTAGCTCTCGAAACTATTCGTAAAATGGAGACAAATCCTGATTTAATCAACTCGCGCGAGTTTAACCTGGACTATTTGCGGATGCGGATGTCTGAAGAGGTATTTCATTTTGCAATTGTCAACCAAGTTAAAATCAAGGTCAAAGATAAAATTACACAGGCATTGCGTCCATCCCAAGCTAACACTGGGGTTGTTGGCATCGCGAACAGTAGCGGGCGCCAAGTCGATGAGATTTTTGACGTCGAACATGAGACAGGCGCTGCTCCCAACATTATCAAGCGAGTATTATTCCGCATCCAAATAAGATTGATGAAGCTGCCAACACAAGCAACTTCTGCCACGATTGGTCAAATCATAGACTGTATCGAAACTTACTTAAGCCCTGCGGAAGACCACGATACTTGGCAACCGACAATTCAAGGTAGAATCGCCTTTATGCAATGGGATCAAAAAGCGAAACCTACACCTTTACTAGTACTAGAGCAATCGAACGAAGGTGTAAATGTAACTTTCCGCACCAGTCGTCAAGCTAACGGCGCCCAAACTCCCGCACAAACCGCACAAGGAGTAAAAATACCTAAACAACCTGGACACAACACATAACAAACAATTGAAGCAGAGTGCATCTACCAATCGAGTGCTGAGTGCTGAGTGCTGAGTGCTGAGTGCTGAGTAATGAGTGCTGAGTAATATTGATCCAAAATCCAAAATCTAAAATCTAAAATCTAAAATCTAAAATCTTATGGGTTATAAGTTCTTATTCCAGATTCGTAACTAAGAACTACATTTTTAGAATCACCTGCTAAAACACCATCCTCCATATTAATAATACGGTCAGCAATATCTAAAATCCGGTTATCGTGCGTGACTAACATAATCGATGTCCCTTTTTCTCTTGCTAACCGCTGCATTAATTCCACAACGTCGCGTCCAGATTGTTTGTCCAAAGCTGCTGTCGGTTCATCTGCTAGCACCAGTGCTGGATTATTCACCAAAGCGCGCGCAATCGCAATTCGCTGTTTTTGTCCCCCAGATAAATTATCAGGGAAGTAATTTATTCGTGGTCCCAAACCGACAGATTTTAACATAGCTTCAGACATTCGTATAGCTTCAAGCTGAGAAATCTTATCATTCAATTCCACAGCCATTTGCACATTTTGCCGTGCCGTTAAAAACCCCAGTAAGTTATGCGCTTGGAAAATAAAGCCAATATTACGTCGAATTTGTACTAGCCTTTTCTGACTAGCTCGGTATAATTCTTGACCTAGTAATTGTAAGCTTCCTTCTTGAACCGAGCGCAGACCACCAATTAAGCTGAGTAAAGTTGTTTTACCAGAACCAGATGGTCCGGTCATAATCACAATTTCCCCAGGATGAATATCAAAATTAATATCAAACAATATTTGTCTTTTTAAGGCGCCTTTACCGTAATAATGGTTAAGATGTTTTATCGAAATAACTGGTTCGTTTCGAGTCATATATTATATCAAAAAACAGTGATAAATGAAGCGTGCAGTCAACAATAAAATTGTTACTTTTTATTTGTATTAGTTTTGCATTAATTGCAACAATCTAGCCACATAATTAATATAAGTAGGTTAGGCATCTTGCCTGACATCCCACTTGACAATCAAAAAACATCAGCAGGGTCAGCAGCACTGAGTTTCCTTACAGCTATTACACCTGAGAGGTAACACATAATAATTGTTAAAACCAGCACCACAATCGCACGAGTAAGGGTCATAAAAACAGGTAACAAAGTAGCTTCGCGCGCTTTTTGATATAAAAACAGCGTGATACCCAGTCCGGGGAAATACCCCAAAACAGCTAAAATTAAAGACTCTTGTAAAATCACATTCAGTAAATATTTATGAGTATAACCAATAGCCTTCAATGTCGCGTACTCAGATAAATGGTCAGTAACTTCAGTATAAAGAATTTGATAAACAATAACAATTCCTACTATAAACCCCATAATGGCGCCGAGTGTAAAAATAAAGCCAATAGCCGTATTACTTGCCCAGTAATTACGCTCAAAGTCAATATACTGTTGCTTAGTCATCACATTAACTTCTTGAGGCAAGTATTTTCTAAGCTTTTGAACTAAAGCATTTGCGTCACTCCCAGGTTTTAATTTAATCAACCCAACTTCAATCAAACCTTGTTGATGATTATTGAAAATTCTTAAAAAATTTAAATCACTCGTGATAATATTACCATCTGCACCAAAAGAGGCGCCTAACATAAATAACCCAACTACGCGAATACGTCGTTGTCTTACTTCTGCCGTAACAGTTTCACCCTGCTCAAATCTCTGAGCAATAGGTCCAAATTCAGACCGAGATGCACGGTCATATAAAATCACATCAGGTAAATTCAGCTTACTAAGATTTTCAGAAACCCCAGGAATATCTAATACATTAGATTGAGGATTGGTGCCAATCACAAAAATATTACGTGGAAAACCAGTAATAGGGTTTCTGAAACTAGTAAAATCTAAATAAATTGGGTGAACAGATTCAACCTCTTTAAAATTTAAAGCTTGATATAAACGACGCTGCGAGAAGTTCTTCATCGAAATCAAAGAACTCGATTGATTGCTAATTAATACAACATCACCCTGTAAACTAGCGTGGAAGCGAACATTACTATAATACAAAGAATCCTGAAAGCCAAGCTGCATAAAAATTAAAATATTAGCAAAAGCAATCCCCGCAAGCGCAACTAAAAGACGAGTTCGTTCACGGGTTAGTTGTAACCAAGCTAAAGGAATTTTACGCAACATTTTACTTCCTAACTTTTTAAATTCCAATCTCAACAAGAACTTTTGCAAACGTTAAACCAGATACTCGTTCGCTATCTTCACGAGGTAGAGAAATTTTGACTTCAACAACTCTAGCGTCAACATCAGCTGCTGGGTCAGTATTAAGAACATCTCTCTTACCAACTTTTCGACCAATTTCGGTGACAGTACCTTGTAACTGTCCATTAAATGCACCATTATCACTGCTAATTATTGCTTTTTGTCCGAGTCGAACCTTACCAATATTGTCTTCTGGTATCTCAGCAACAACTAACATTTCATCAGTACGCCCAATTTCTGCTATTCCGTTCTGAGTCATTACTTCTCCCGGTTTCGCGTGAATTTTGAGAATTTCCCCCGAAATAGGCGCCTTAATGTAGCTTTGACTAAGTTGTGTTTCAGCTCTACGCTGATTCGCAATAGCACTGCTGACCTGCGCTTGAGCTATTTGTACGTTGCTAGGACCCGTATCTTGTAGCTTGCCTAATCTAGACCTTTCTTCCTCAATTTGCTTCTGTAAGGTCGCAATAGTCTTGTCGCGATTTACTCTTGCCTCAGTAATTTGCTGCTGTAAAGTCGCAACAGTTTTTATTTGATTCGCGCGCGCTTCAGCAAGTTGCTGCTGTAAAGTCGCAATCGCTTGACGACGCTGTGCTTGACTTTCGGTAACTTGTGAAGAACTAGTTTGAGCGCTTAATCTTCTCTTGTCACGTTCTTGTGCCGATATGGCGCCTTCACGGAATAAACTTTCATAGCGTTCAAAATCAACTTGAGCATTACGCTGTTCAGCTTGGGTACGCGCGACAGTCGCAGTCAAACTATCAG
>NZ_JBXXZH010000392.1:0-5965 GCF_059640475.1 Calothrix sp. CBUCES-K 9914 | reverse complement strand
TATGCATCGTTAGGATTCATTTTAATAGCTTGGTTGTAATCTTTAATTGCGGCTTGATAATCTCCTAAATTATCGTAAGATTTTCCTCTTAAAAAATAAACATATGCATAGTTAGGATTAATTTTAATACCCTGGTTTAAATCTTGAATTGCAGCTTGATTATCTCCTAATTCAGAGCGACCAAATCCTCGAAAACAATAAGCTTTTGCATCGTTAGCATTAATTTTAATAGCTTGATTTAAATCTTCAATTGCAGCTTGATTATCTCCTAACATAACGCGACCCAATCCTCGGTAAGAATAAGCAATTGCATCATTAGGATTAATTTTAATAGCTTGGTTAAAATCTTGAATTGCAGCTTGATTGTCTCCTAATTCAGCGCGTTCCAATCCTCGACAATAATAAGCTTTTGCATCGTTAGGATTAATTTTAATAGCTTGGTTGTAATCTTCAATTGCGGCTTGATTATCTCCTAATTCACCGCGAGCATATCCTCGGCAAGAATAAGCTTTTGCACCGTTAGGATTAATTTTAATAGCTTGGTTAAAATCTTGAATTGCAGCTTGATAATCTCCTAATTCACTGCGAGCATCTCCTCGGTTAAAATAAGCAACTGCATAGTTAGGATTAATTATAATAGCTTGGTTGAAATCTTCAATCGCGCGAATGTAATCTCCAGTCTTGAATTTTTTAAGACCTTCATTGTTGTAAAATTCAGCGTTTTTAGTCTGGTTTAATAGTACACTATTATGAGTTTGAGTACTTATTTCTAAGGGTGATGGCGGTAAAATAATTGTGGGGGCAATAAGTTTGTTTAGTTGTTGATTTAACAACTGCATCGCTTCTAAAGCTTCTGTGGCATTTTGGTGACGCTGACTAACACGACGACTTACCATTTTCTCCAGCACCTGGGCAAAATCATTAGTAATACTCACCCTAGGGCGCCAAATCACTTCTCCATCTTCATCGTCATTTAACAAATGGGGTGGTATTCCCGTCAGGGCTTGTATTCCCAGCATCCCCACAGCATAAATATCGCTTGCTAATTTGGGTTTCCCGTTAAATTGCTCTAATGGCATAAAACCAGGTGTTCCCACTCCTATTGTCAGATTAGTTTGCACGCTCGTTGTGAGCATTATTTGTTTAACTGTACCAAAGTCAATTAACACAATTTTATCATCAACCTGGCGGCGCATGATGTTTTTAGGGCTGATGTCACGGTGAATAATATTCTGTTGATGGACAACTACCAACACTTCTAAAATCTCACATAAAAGCTGGATAACTTCAAGTTCAGCTAGCTTTGTTCCTGGGGTGATAATTTTCGTTAAATCTACCCCATTGATAAAATCTTGAACTAAATAAAATTCTTCCTCTACTTGAAAATATTCTAATAAACTGGGAATTTGCGGGTGCAATTGGCTCAAATTATAAAGTGTCGCTGCTTCAGTAACGAAAGCATTTTTTACCCAATCTAAGTCTGCACCAGTAAAATTTTGGATTTTTAGACGTTTGACAACGCGCTTAGGCTTGGGATTGATGGGAACACCCAAATCCTCAGCAAGATAGGTTTCACCAAAACTACCTTGCCCTAAAAGTGAGATGATTTTATAGCGGTCGCGCAGTGTTGAACCTATCAGCATTAGAATCACCTAGCCATACCAATGGTTTTATTCTTACAAATTTTGTAGGAATTCAGCAATAAAAAGCTCCATGCCAATTTGGGTCTTGCTTTTGGGCAATTGAAAACAAACTGGTAAACCCGTTCCTGCTAATTAAAAATTGCGTTCATATCCGCGCGTATATTACAGTGCGGCGCCTAAAATTAATAGTTTGAGGTAATTTTATAGGTGCCAATAATAACAACTTAAATACATAGATACAAGTGAACTGATACTATATAAGCAAACAAGTCTTTTGACTACTACGACGTTGTGCTTATCGATTTCGGAAAACTATTTATATAATTTTTTAACGCCAAGCTATAAATATGTACTTACGTCAATACCTCTAAGGAATAATATTAAAATTTTCTAAATTACTAAACTACATTACCTTTCTTGTATAAGTATAAACTAAATATTTATCGCAATATTTTATACTTGGATAATTGCTTTCGGCTTGGTTACAAGATTCAGAGGAAGAAGATAATCAAGGAGAAGAGGGATGAATTCGCGATACAGCATTATCATTCAATAGTCAACAGAGGATAATAATCTTTCACGGTGTGTGGTAAAACGACAGGGTGTTTTAGTTAAAATATTGAAAAATAGAGGCGCCTGCTCCATATGAAAGCTGTTGAAGTAACTGCGAGTATTGACCAAAACGGAAACCTAATTCTGGATGAACCCATTCAAACAGAAAATAACTCGAATCGCGTTCGAGTTATAGTATTATTTACAGAACAAGAAGAAAATGACCCTGATGATACGCCTATAGAGGATGTTAAGGCTTCTTTAAGAAGAGGATTTCAGCAAGCTAAAGCTGGACAAACTAGACCAATCAGCGAGCTTTGGAGTAGAATTGATGCCGAATGAGGACGCTAGGGTTATCTAATTATAAAAATTTGCTTGTCTCAAGCTGGACTTAATTCCTGCATAGAGTTTTTCGCTTTGGCTACAACAAAAGGATATTCTGTATAGATTAGCCAATTTTCATCAATACATTTCATATTTGAATCAAAAATCAACGTCAATTCAGCTATTTCATATATTTCATCTTGGTGATTAAGCGATTTATTATCCTGATTTAATGTTGCAGCTTTAAGCAAAAAATTAATTGTTATCCAGCCAGACTCATCTTTTTTTTCGCTGGTTACATTTAAGTAACTGCTGATAAAGGTTGCTTCAATTGGGGTAATAAATTCAATCTCATCATAAAATTATTCTCATCTTGGTATCCAATTACTCTATAATTACAAGCTTTTAGGTGGTTTGCAACAAGTGTATCTAAATCAAGTTTATTAAGTATTTCCGCAAATTCTTGCCAAATTGAATGGTTACTTAAGTTAATAGTCATGAAAATTACTTGTTTTTATTTTTGCTTTGATTCCTAACGTGCTTAAAATAGAAGTTGCCACAATACTACGTAGGTTTTGACATTTTCTAGAATTGATCCCCCCAACCCCCCTTAATAAGGGGGGCAGGGGGGATCAATTTCTTGCAGTATTGGAAGTTGTCAGGAATCTAAGCATTTTAATTAAAATCCAGACAAATACTTCATATTGATTTTGATGTCAGTTTGAGGTCCAGCAATAAAAAATGCTGACTCGCTAAATTTCGGCGCCCGATTTGTAATTTCTGGGTTTTGAGAAAAACCGAAACCTTCGCGCGGCATTCCTACGCTGTCAAACTCCATTTTTTTAGTACCATTTTCATCGTGCAGTAAAACAATAGCGTAGCTACCTGCTTTTAAATCGTTAAATTTAATATTTAGGGGAGTTTCTGTAATTTTGAAGCATTTATCTTGTAGAGCTTTTTTTCCGTCATCTGGAAATCCTTTGCTGCTACTAAATAGAGTGATGCAAACTTGTCCTACATTATTTCTCAATCCGTCGATTTCAACATTAAGACTTCCTTTAAAATCAGCGTTTGCGCTTGTAGAGAATAGCAACCCTAATAATGGCGCCCATGCTAAGTTAATTCCGAATCGTTTCGTCATAAAATTAAAGTTTACCTTGATGTTTCAAGTACTATGCAGAATATAACACCATCACCCAAACGTTTGAAGTTACTTTTCGTCTCAACTCCGGTAGGAGGACTTGGGACTGGACTAGGTGGAGGTGTTGAATTAAGTTTATACAACATTGCTAAATATTTTCTAGACCAGGGTCATACGTTGCAAATAGTTGCTCCCGAAGGTTCATTATGGAATCGGGAGATTTTTAATATAGTTGAAATTACTGGCAGTTTACAAGTTATTGCTCAAATTCAGGAACGTGATACTCCTATAACTATGCCCGAAAACTCGCTATTGGCGAATATGTGGGAATACGCGCGCTCTGTTCAAAACGAGTATGACTTAATTGTAAATTTTGCTTACGATTGGTTGCCATTTTACTTAACACCGTTTTTTCAAACACCGATAGCCCACTTTGTCAGTATGGGTTCGCTTAGTAATGCTCTCGACAAAGTTATTGCTCAAATCTCAAAGTTATATCCTGGCACAATTGGATTTTATACTCCCTCACAAGGCGCCACTTTTCCAAATTTAACTCATCCGTTATATTACTTAAGTAGTGGTATAGATTTAGCTTTATATGAATTTTGTGCTGAACCGAAAGAGCAACTGGCAATTTTAGGAAGAATTTCTCCTGAAAAGGGCTTAGAAGATGCGGTAGCAGTTGCGGCAAAAACGAATATACCGTTAAAAATAATGGGCAAAATGCAAGATGAAGCTTACTGGCAAAAAATTATAAACGATTATCAAGGGGCGCCAATTGAATATTTAGGATTTCTATCAACTGATAAAATGCAGCAAGTTGTACGTGAGTGCAAAGGGTTATTAATGGCGCCAAGGTGGGTAGAAGCGTTTGGTAATGTAGCAATAGAAGCGCTTGCGTGTGGTGTTCCGGTAATATCTTATGCGCGCGGAGGTCCTGCGTCCATAATTAAACACGGCAAAACAGGGTTTTTAGTTGAACCTGATAGTGTAACAGGTTTAATAGACGCTGTTAAACATTTAGATAGTATCGACCGTTATGAATGTAGAAAACAAGCTGAGACAGAATTTTCAGTTTCGGCTTTGGGCGCCAGGTTTCTTCAATGGTTTGAAGATATTTTGCAACGGATACAACGGATGTAACGGATGTAACGGATAAACAGAAGATATTTTAAGATTGTAGGTGTGGCTATGCCACCATAGATTACACGTGTCTATCACACGTTACAAGTATCAAAAACTTGAGGCACCCGAAATATGACTCAACCCCTTCTTAAGTTTCTAGCAACAGACAATTATAAAAATTTGTCAATAGTGGTTCATGTCAATAGTTTTGGTGTGTTTTCTGCTTTTCTTTCTTCCTTTGTGTCCTTTGTGTCTTTGTGGTTCATTTCTCTTAACCACCCAAATTTAATGACACAAACCAATAGCTTCTTGTTCCTTAATAAAGGGGGCTAAGAAGAGCTTCTTGTTCCCCCCTTCCACGCCTACGGTGTACACACAAGTCTCTAAAAGTTGCCTTTCTTCTCTTTCTTTGCCTCTTTGCGTCCTTTGCGGTTCGTAAAAAAATAACCGCAAATTACGCGAAGGGAAGGAATATAAGAATGATAAAAAGATGTGTGTACACGGTAGCCTTCCACGCGGGGGGTTAGGGGGGATTTTGCTAACTTTGTGAGCTTGCTGTCGGACTAGGTATTGTAACGTCAATAGGTGTTACTTTGGTGGCAAGTTGTGATAGTGGAGGATTAATTGCTGTTTGGTTTCCTACTACTAGGGTAACTAAATTATTGGGTTTGAGATATTTTTGTGCGACTCTTTGGATATCGGCAATTGTTGTTGCTTCTACTTGTTTACGATAAGTAAATAGAAAGTCGGCTGGATATCCGTAATATTCGTATCGAATTAAGCGTGATAAGGTTTGTGCTGGGTCTTCAAAGTTGAAGACAAATGAGTTGAGTGTGGAGTCTTTGGCAAATGCTAGTTCGTTTGCTGTTACTGGTTCGCTTTGTAATTGTTTAATTTCTGTTTGGATAGCTTTGATAAATTGTACGGTTGCATCCGAACGAGTTTGTCCACCAGCAATAAACATACCGGGATAATCAAATGCAGGACTCCAGTATCCATATACCGAATATGCTAATCCTTGACGCGAACGTACTTCGTTAAATAGGCGCCCACCAAACCCATTCAAGACTCCGTTGAGTACATCTAATGCTGCATAGTCAGGACTATTGAATTGTCCACCTAAATGCCCAATCAAAACATTACTTTGTGTTAACTGCGGTTGGTTAACAAAGTACACACC
>NZ_JBXXZH010000391.1:0-6059 GCF_059640475.1 Calothrix sp. CBUCES-K 9914 | reverse complement strand
CCGTTGCCAAATTTCCACACCGATAAAGTTGGTAAGGAATGCCAATACGGTAATATTGTTTATCATCCTTATTACAAGCCAATTCCAAAGAAACTTTTACCTGTTGCGGAAAATCACGTCTTCGTAAACCAGAAGCAACAACCCATAAATTCAAAGGCGCCTTCTGTTCTGGTAACTGTGCTAGCTTATCTAACACTGCTTGAAAATGAGGTTTTTTATCAAAGAACGCTAAATTAGTAGATGAAGAATTTCCTTGAAGTTTTTGTAATGCCAACCCAAAGCTTAATCCCAAAGCTACATCTTGATAATCACTATATCCTACCACTACCATTAGTGGAACAGACGGTTCCTGATTAAAATTACGCGCGACTAGTTCCGGTTGAAAAGGTTTTTGAAAAACTAAGTTGAAGTTTAAAAATATACAGCTCACAACACCAACAAGTAAAACCGCAGAAAACGCTTTACCCCTCTGCAATAGACTCACAGCGAGTAAAGCGCAAAAGCCAGGGTAATATACAAAGTTATAACGCGGTACAACCGTAATATCTTTCTGAGTCAGATAAATAATTATAAAAAATTCTAAGACTACACAACCTGAAAAACCCAATAGTGTTAGTGTAGGAAGTTGAGTGTCTGATTTCGATAAAAGCTGTTTTAATCCTCTTATTGCTTCACGAACAACCCATACTCCGCAAAACAGCATCAAAATAGCACTAATAGCAGCGTTGAATACTGGTTGTTGTTCTACAGGGAAGGCAATCACCATTAATACCCAGTTAATTATAGTTTGGTAAAACGGGGCTACATGTTGAGGCGCCTCTAACCAACCAGTTTCAGTACGCTTCGAGTGATGCAGCATTACCATCAACCAAGGGAGAAAACTAACTGCGATACCCGTGATAGATAAAGTTAGAGTAATCCAAATTTTACGGCGCCTGACTTTTTGCCATATTAATAGTGAGACTAACGTGGCAACTTGAGCAACTATTGCCAGAATGCAAAAGTAATGCACGTAGAGACTAACGCTATTGACTATTGCCCAACTGCACCATACCCAAACGCGAATTCTTTGATGCGAAAAAATATCTTTTTGGATTTGCACTAGTCCAGCGAGCGCTAAACTAATCAATAACATTGGCAAAGTGTAGTGACGCGCTTCTTGAGAAAGGTATACAGCAAAAGGAGAAACAGCCATACAAGCTGCTGCTGCAAGTCCAGCTTGCTGTGAAAATGCAATGCGGTTTACCCAGTAAACTACGAAAACTGTTGCCACACCAAATAATGCAGGCAAAAATCGCAATTTTTCTATCCAGTTATTACCCAACGGTTGCAACCACCCCAACCAAGTGTACATAGTGCAGAAAAATAATGGTGGGTGTGTAGATTGCGAAGTGAGATTAGCTGCAATATCATGACAGGTTTTTCCTGATTGATAGCTAAAAATCTCTGTTAAGTTTATTAAGGGAAATACCTTATCGAGAGGTAAATCCTTGTAATTTTTACCTAAACTAAAGATAGCGGTGATTACTTCATCCATCCACAACGGTTTAAAATCTAAATTCCAAAACCGTAAAAGGGCGGCGCCGAGTAGAATAACCCCTAGTAAAATTTGATAATGTAAATAAAGTTTTCTTTTTATCATTCAACACACGTACTCAACGCTTAAGCATAAATAGTTAATACTCTAAAATTTAAAATTTTATATGTCCGACGCTCATATTACTAATTCAGTGCCGCAAAATAATCTCCACTCAGAGAGAAATAATCAAGATAACCAATTAGATACGCTAGCGCTAAGAAACGCTGCAATTAACCGTATCCGTGATGGTTTGCGTCTAGGACAGCAGCAAATGGCAGATTGGACATCTGGGAAACTCGCAGTTTCTGCTGTTCCTGGCGCCGGTAAGTCAACAGGGATGGCAGCAGCAGCAGCTATTGCTATCGCACGTCAGTACGAACAGTCAGCAAGCAGTCTTCGCAATACTCGGCGCCAACTAATAGTAGTTACCTTTACTCGTTCAGCTGCTGCGAATATCAAAATTAAAATTCGTAATTACCTGCGTGACCAGTTATCTTTGCCCCAAACTGGCTTTGTCGTCAACACCCTGCACGGGTTAGCGTTAAATATAGCCACTCGTCACCCCGAACTTTCAAATTTACAGCTTAACGAAGTTACTTTAGTTACTCCTAACCAATCCCATCGTCTCGTCCGTAACGCTGTTGAACAGTGGATTGCATACAACCCTGGACGCTACATACGCTTACTCGAAGGTGTCCAATTTGACGGAGAAGAAACTGAAAGATTACGGCGCCAGTCAGTGTTGCGAACTGAAGTATTACCTGAATTAGCCACAACAGTAATTCATGAAGCTAAAAGTTCAGGAATATCTATAGACGACTTGCGAAACATGAGCAAGTATATAGATGATGAGTATAGAATATTAAGCGTCGCTGCTGGACTATACGAACAGTACGAGAACTTAATGAAAGCGCGCGACTTTATCGACTACGATGACATGATATTAGCAGCACTGCGGGTTTTAGATGACCCTCATGCACGACGCATCGAACAAGGTCAAGTATTTGCCGTATTTGAAGACGAAGCGCAAGACTCAAGTCCTTTGCAAACAAGACTTTTAGAAATTCTAGCCACAGAACCCCACACTCCTAACAAGGGAAGGGACAGGACAGAGGTAAATTTAGTTCGTGTTGGCGACCCTAACCAAGCAATTAACTCAACTTTTACTCCTGCAGACCCAATATACTTTCGTGAATTTTGTGAAGAGTGTGATGGTACTAACAGACTCGCCACAATGGATCGCGCGGGACGCAGTAGCCGTATTATTATCGAAGCAGCCAACTTTACATTAAATTGGGTCAACAGTTTTTACGGAGCAAAAGCAAATTCCACTACTACTTCTTCTTCTACTCAGCACTCAGCACTCAGCACTCATAACTTCCCCACTCCTTTCCGTCCACAAATGATTCGCACTGTCGATCCAGATGACCCACAAAAAGATGCAAACCCTCCTCATGTAGGACGTGGACTTGAAATTTGCACTCCGCGCGATATTCATCACACTGTTGAATTACTAAGCAAACGTATTGTTGAACTATTTACTCCAGACCCTAGCAAAACGCGCGCCAGCATTTTGGTACGGGAAAACCGTCAAGGAAAATGGTTAGCCGAAGCACTTGCCCAAGTATGTAAAGACAACAATATCACTTTATATGATGCAGGCGAACGAGATAGACACTCGCACGTTCCTGCTGAAATTTTGGCGTTATTGCAATTTTGTGACCGTCCTCACTCTCCAGATTTTCTTAAAGCTGCTCTCGATGTTTTGGTAAAGCGACAGTTAGTCCCAACCCAAGACCTTAATACTCTTGCCGCACAGCCCGAAGACTTTTTATATCCTGGGCCTCTTGCTCCTGCCCAACCTGAACCTGTACAAAAAGCCGCGCGTTTATGTCGGAGTTTACTGCAAGCAAAGTTAGCTCTACCGTTGTATCAATTAATTTCTTTCATTGCCTTAGCTCTTAATTATGACCAAGCGGAACTAGCAACTGCTGATAAACTTTCCGAACGGGTAACAGTGCAAATAGCTAGTACTAATTCAATGGGTTCAATGTTAGGTGTTTTAAGCGAAATCGTTAGCTCAGAACGTTTTGAATCTGTGGAAACTGAAGATATCGAAGCGCGCTACACCCGTGCAGGACAACTTACTATTATTACCATGCACAAAGCCAAAGGGTTAGACTGGGACTATGTATTTCTACCGTTTTTGCACGAAAACTTGATACCAGGCAAATTTTGGATACCACCACAAGGACAGTTTTTGGGTAATTATACGCTTTCCGAAGTCGCACGGGCGCAAATTCGTGCAGCACTCCACGGAGAAGAAGACATTCCCAGTGTTAGTGAAGCTTGGGAACAATCAAAATATCTCAAAACCGCCGAAGAATACCGCTTATTATATGTCGCCATGACGCGCGCAAAACGTTTACTATGGATGTCCGCTGCTAAAAAGGCGCCCTTCACTTGGAGTAAACCAGAAAACTTACAAGATCAAAACCCATGTCCCGCATTTAACGCATTAAGGCGCCAGTTCCCCCAATGTATTGTAGACCTAGCTATTTCCAAAGTATCGTAGCACAGGTGTCTCGCCTGTGCAGTCCTCAAATCAAACAGGTTGATTTGTAGGCACAACTAACATCCTGGGAATTAAAACATGGTCTGGCTGTTCTAAAATGAACCCTACACTGCGGGCAATATCTTATGCTTGAAGGGTGCCTCCTGAATTAATATAGCTTTTATCTTCTTGGTTCCAGTGGTCATACAAACTTGTATCAACTGTACCAGGTGCAATTGCAGCTACTTTAATACCAGTGGCGAGGACGCCCACTCCACAAAAAAATTTTGGATGTTTTTCTAGGTTTTTAAGCTCCATGCGGTAAAATCAGCAAAATCGTAGTAACATATTAGATTGTGTCGTTTTAAAGCCAATTATGCCTAAGCTCAAAACTCGAAAAGCTGCGGCGAAACGCTTCCGCGCAACAGGAAGCGGTAAAATCGTTCGTCGTAAAGCTTTCAAAAACCACCTTCTCGAACATAAGTCCTCGAAGAAGAAGCGCGTCTTGTCTAAAATGCCAGTTGTGCATGAGACCGATGCTGAGAACGTGCGTATGATGTTGCCTTATTTGTAAATTCAGGTTGTAAATTCAGGTTGTAAATTTTGAAATCAAGGAATATTTAAGTTATGACACGGGTAAAACGCGGTAATGTCGCGCGCAAACGCCGCAAAAAAATTCTCAAAATAGCTAAGGGTTTTCGCGGTTCGCACTCAACCTTATTTAGAACAGCCAACCAGCAGGTTATGAAGGCACTTCGCAGTGCATATCGTGACCGTAAAAAGAAAAAGCGTGATTTTCGCCGTTTGTGGATAACCCGCATCAACGCTGCTGTACGTCAACATGGGATGAGCTACAGCAAGTTTATTGGCGCCCTCAAGAAGGCTAATATCAACCTCAACCGTAAAATGTTGGCGCAAATAGCTGTTCTAGACCCACAAGGTTTTAGCAAAATAGCTGAAATTGCAGCAAGTCAAGCACCATAACAGGTAAAAGGACAAAGGTAAAGGCAAAAGAATACCAGCAAAGTAGGCCTCTGTAAGCTATGATCAATCGGCATAGTATCAGTGTACTTTGGTATTTTGATTAAAGTGCGATTTTTAATCGTGTAGGTATAAAAATGCGATTTATAGTAATCATTTTTTTTACTTTTGCCTTTTGCCTTTTACCTTGTACCTTACCTTGCGGCGCCGCTCAAGTCGAAGAAATTCAGCAACGTGGGCATATTAAAATTGCTGTTAAGGATAACCTTCCCCCTTTGGCATTCCGTAACCAAAGTGGAAATTTACAGGGTTTAGAAATAGATTTAGCGCAACGTTTAGCACAAGACTTACTGGGAACAACTAAAGCTTTTAGGTTTAAGCCAGTTCTAAATCGCGACCGTATCTCTCAAGTCTTGGATAATAAAGTAGATATTGCAATTGCCAGAGTTACCGCCACAGCATCGCGCGCACGCATCGTCAACTTCAGTATTCCTTACTATTTAGATAGCACTGTTTTAGTTACTAAAAATACATCTTTACAACATATAGAAGACTTTAAACAGCGTAAAATAGGCGTTTTAGCAGGTTCCAGCACAATAGCGCGATTAAAATACTTTATACCCAATGCTGAATTAGTTGGCGTAAATTCTTACATTGAGGCTCAAAACCTGTTGGAAACGAATAAAATAGAAGCTTTCGGCGCCGATGCAACCGTTCTCAGTGGTTGGGTGCGACAATACCCCCAGTACCAACTATTAAACGTTAGACTTTCCACCGAACCATTATGTGTAGTTATTGCCAAAGGTTTACAAAACGATAAACTCAGGCGCCAAATTGATGCATTAATTGCAAGCTATATAGAAACAGGGTGGTTGCCAGAACGTATCAAGTACTGGGGACTTCCACCTTCCAAAGTGCTGAGTTGAAAGTGCTGAGTGCTGAGTA
>NZ_JBXXZH010000390.1:0-6113 GCF_059640475.1 Calothrix sp. CBUCES-K 9914 | reverse complement strand
TGGAAGGCAGAGCAGACATTATCTCCAGAGAAGACAATGCACTCCAATTCTTCCTAAGAAAAGCAAAACTCATCACAGACATCTAACACACCTCTCTCTTGTAAAACTCTCTTGTGGAACGGGCATCCCTGCCCGTTTTCCAAAAACCCTATAGTGAGGAAAACTATGTTAAGTGATACTGAGTTTCAGGAATTAGCAGAGGATTTGTCAAGTCCTGACGTATCAATACGTGTTGATACGTTAAAATGCTTATATAGACAACCTGTTGTTGATGAGCGGGTATTACCATACTTGGAAGATTTGTTAGATGATGACACAATAAGCGTTATCTTTTTGCCCTACCGTTTTGGAGAAGTTAGGTGGTTAGCTGCTAAGGTATTGGTCGCAGAGCGCGCTGCACTTGGACATAACAAGCCTGTATATTTAGATAACGTTTTTCAACCAATTAATACGGAAGAGTTTGCATCGTTGGCAAGGAGTGCCGGAATAAAAAGTTCGGGTGGTCTTGATGGTATACTTGAAGCTCTTGTTGTTCTTCGTAAAATGAAACGATTGCCATTACATACTTTACAACTTATACCGAGCAGGACAAATCATCAAAATATAAAAATGAACGATTTAAATTCTATCAGCGACAAATCTGATAGTCAGGTAACAGATGAGAAAGTTACTAAAGTTAGGTAAAAATACACGAGATATTTTTGATACAAAAATTGCTCATGAAAATATGTAGTAACCCTATTCGTAAAAATCCCTGTAGGAAAACCCTCGGTTTACCTGCGTTGTAGAAAAGGATTTTGTAAATGGCTGAAACAATACTGGACGTACCCATTAGAGAGTTAATACCAATTTTAACCGCCATCGCAGCGCGCGATTGGGAAGGTTTTAAGAAAGTAGAGGAACAGTTTATAACAAAATATGGTGTTGAGGAATGGCAAGATTTTTTTGCTGACCGTCTGAAACCATTGCTGGACATAGAATCAAATAATTGGTTATTAACCCAAAAATATAGTACTAATATATTGCAGTCCAAGGATATAACATTCTTGAACATGGCAATTACAAATTTAGATGCAATTGTAGATTATTTTATTTATGTAGCTAACGATACAGGTTCATTTATCAGTAACTTGAAGTTGCAAAAACTAGCGTACTATGCTCAAGCTTGGCATTTGGGAATTCATGATACTCCTCTGTTCGATGAAGACTTTGAAGCTTGGGCACATGGTCCAGTTATCCCTTCTTTATTTTATAAGTATAAAGAATTTGCACCGAAGCCAATTCTAAAAGAATAGGACTTACGAAATTGGCACATATAAAGCGTAGGGTGTGTGACGCTACGAAAAAACTTCAACGGAGTTATAAGACTTGTAGCGTCACGCACCAAACAATAATTGTGACAGTAGCGTAAGTCCTAAAGAAGTTGAGCAGCCCAAGTTTAAACCAGAATTAGAAGAATTTTTAGAAGAGATAACGGAAGTATATTTTATTCGAGAAGGATTAGAGCTTGAATTAATGGCTACTCGTGAAGACCCTTGGATATTGGCACGGAAAGGTTTAGCTAGACATGAACCTTCTCATGCGATTATTAGTAAAGAATCTATGAGAATTTTCTACAAAGAACGTGCCGCCTAAAAAAGTCAATGTAATTTCTAAAATAGGCGCCAACAAAACCTAAATAATTACTATCATTTTTACAACAAATGCGCTTGAAAATACTGGCGATATAAATTACACCTTAGCTCTGCTAAATTTCCAGAAAGTTTTACTAAACCTATGCTTTGTAACTGGTATGCTAATAATGGTTCTAATTGCACGGGATGGGTAGAATTATTAACTTTTTTAAAGGCTTTTGCTAATTCAGGATGCTGTTGTAAGTTTAACCAATGCTCGCGTAAATGATGAGCGTAAATACCAGTTTCTGTTGTTCCTTCAATCAAGATTTGCTCTAGGGTAATATCTGGATAATTTTTGAGGTGAGAAAAAGCCATTTCTAATAAATGAGGATGTCCTCCTACTAAGTTTATAAGCGAGTCTACTAAAGTTGCATCTAAATTAAGTCCATGTTGCTGGGCAAATTCTTGTACTTGCTCGCGCGTAAATTCAGATAATTCTAACGGTAGTCCAACGTTAAATGGTGATTGGTTAATATTTAATCGAATATAAACGTCGGTAGAATGTATCAGTACCAACCGCAACTTTGCCCAAATTTTTCTGGTTCTTGCTTTCTCGTACCAAGAGCGCAACAGTCCAAAAAAATCTTCATAAATTTCTGGATAGGGAAAAAGTAAATCAACATTATCTAAACATAAAACCAGAGGACTATCGGTAGCAGCTAATAAATATTTTTCAAAGTAAGTCGTGCAACTTACCTTTGCTCCCATACCTTCTTCATCCCAATATTCATCTAGCTCACTCTTATATGATAGCTCTCGACTCACATTAGTACAAAACCAACGCAAGAATTTATTCAGGTTAGTAAAATGCGTGTTTCTATCCGCTAATTCAAAACTTAAAATCACACTACGAAACCCTTCTTTCGTTAATCTTGTAATTACATGAATCATCAATGATGTCTTGCCCATCAAACTGGGAGCTTTGATTCGGATTAAAGAACCAGGTTGTAAAAGAGCTTCGTAACAAATCGATTCTATCGGATGTCTTTCAACATAAATTTCAGGGATTATATTTTCTAACTGTTCTTGCTCCTCTAAATTAATTGGTATTTTATCAAGATTATTTGAAATAATTTTATTCTCAGTTAAACTGTCGCATTTAATACCTAAAGAGGTTGTATCAGTACTTAATTTTTCCCATCTTCGCTTTAATGCTTCTTTAAAACTATTTTTTTTAACTTTTTCTCCCAATGAATCAGAAAGTAGTTTCCAGAGTTTCGGCGCCACATCTTGACTAAGATAAGTAGTAGCATATTGATGTTTTACAGCTATTTCGTCATATTCTTGCCGTTCCCATGCTCCTTTGATAATGATAATCTCTATATCTGTTAAATTTCTATTAAATTTGTTGTTAACCGCTTGATTAGCAACTTTAATTGCCTCATTTAAGTTGAAATCCATAAAATCAACCATTTGCTTAGAAAATTTTGTCGAAGAACGGGTATAATATTAATCCATAATATCAAACCTGTCGTACACTCGTTTAAAGTGAATATGGGCAGGTCATCGAAAGCAGGTGCCAACTAAAGGAACAATAAGAGTGATTATTGACGCTCAACTTTGAAATGTGTTCGCCTCAGACATGGTAGTATTTTTGAACTTGCGTATTACCTCGCTTTTTATAACTCATAAAAAAATTACGCTTTGGTAAATTATTTTGCGTATCTGGGAATACTAAGTTTAAGCCGATAAAGGATAAAGCTCAATATGATTAGCACTTCTTTCACTATTCCCGGATATCAAGTTAGCAAACAACTTTACAATGGTTCCAGAACTTTAGTTTATCAAGGTTTCCGAGAAACTGACCAAAAACCAGTGGCAATTAAACTACTGAAAAACCCTTATCCCAGTTTCAGCGAACTGATACAATTTCATAACCAGTACACCACGGAAGGATGGCAGTTTTTTTGACGTTGAAGTCAAAGCAGTACCCTTTATCTACAAAGGTAAACCGCATGGGTTATCAATATTACGGGATATTAGCGACCGCAAAAGTGCATTAAGCTTGATTAAAATTATAAACTAATACAAGTACAAAGTTTGTACTCAATGACTAAGAATCATGATTACTTCAAATTTTTTAGAAACAATGGCTTTATATAACAAGTGGCAGAACGAAAGTCTTTTTACTGTTTGTGATGAGTTGAGTGATGAACAACTGGGTTTGAACCGAGAGATGTTTTTTGATTCAATATTT
The DNA here is from genome assembly GCF_059640475.1 of Calothrix sp. CBUCES-K 9914. Taxonomy (NCBI): domain Bacteria; kingdom Bacillati; phylum Cyanobacteriota; class Cyanophyceae; order Nostocales; family Calotrichaceae; genus Calothrix; species Calothrix sp. CBUCES-K 9914. Next base: position 2,240 of record NZ_JBXXZH010000390.1, on the reverse strand, counting down.
AAAACTCTGAATCATATTATTCATGTGGATGAAACTATTCATTCGTTGATTTATACGAAAACTCTTCCCAAATTTGACCCAAACTTTATTCCATACCCGGAATATAGCATATTAAGAACTGCGCGTTTTGAGTTTGATGAAAAACTTGTAAAAGAATCTCAAGAATGTTCTCAGGCTTGGCTCGATGAGGTTTTTGAATTTTGGAGCGAGAGGTTGAATCGAAATAGAAGAGTACCTAGAGCTTTCTATTATGTACAAATGTTTAACCATCAAACACATCACAGAAGTCAAATTACCTCTGAGCTACATAAAATGGGAATAGATTATGGAAGTACTGATCTTCCATACAATCCTTATTACGAGTTCTAGATTAGTCGAAAATGCAAATGCCAGGAAAACCGAGTTGGCTAGGAACCCCAATATCAGAAATAGAAATCGATGTATCCCTCGTCACCAATTTATTGCAAGAACAACACCCCGATTTAGCGCACCTACCAATTTATTTGGTTGATGTGGGTTGGGATAATGCCATGTTTCGATTGGGCGAGAAATTATCAATTCGACTCCCGCGTCGTCAAGTTGCAGCTACACTCATCGAAAACGAACAAACCTGGCTTCCCCAACTTGCCGACCGTCTCCCTATACCCGTTCCTAAACCCTATCGAGTTGGTCAACCAACAGAAAATTATCCGTGGCGATGGAGTATTAGGGACACTGATATTGATTTATGCATTTTTGAAAAAGTAAAAATTATTTCAGTATCAGGTTACTGTTTATACTAGTTATTAAGTGTCCATTTCGCTACTAAGCGATATTTCTCTCCATCAAATTCTTTAACCCAAACCATTGATAGTTTTGGTGAGCGTGATGATTTGATAGTTGTAGTTTCAGTGCTAACTGAGTAATTTAAAGATAGGGATTGAGGAGTGTCAACTAATTGCATATTACTTTACCTGTGAAAAACTATACTTACCTATAGGGGAGAGATTTTGGAATTATGCAAGTGGCAAAGTATGTAAAGTTTTGTATACACAAAGTACTATCAAGATAAGTTTAAACGTCAGTTTCTTGAGTCAGAAATAACTCTTCAGCACAGACCTCAAATTTCAAAGTTTCTATTTCACTGCCACTCAGGAACAGTATTTTCAAATAATCATCAAGCTTGACCAGCAGTTTCTTCCATTTTCTTTCTTAAACTTAGAGGTCTCATATCAGTCCAAACTTGCTTAATATATTCAAGACATTCCTGCTTCAGACCATTTTTGTCCATGTCTCTCCAACCATTAGGACTTTCTCGGTCGGCAGGCCAGATGGAATACTGTTCTTCGTGATTTACTACAACTTTGTAGATTGTGGTATCTTCTTTTTCGTCTTGGTACATTGTTTTTTCCTGTTAATTGGTAATACCTTAAAAAAAATGTGATATTAACTAGTTAAGAAACCTCCTTGACGGAGTTCCGAAACACTTTCCTTCACTGCTTCGATTACATAATCTATATTTTGCACCGTGTGAGCTGTAGATAAATAGCCACTTGCACCTAGAAGGTGAACTTTTCTATTGAGTAAGTGATAACGTAACAAATCTATGCCCTGCGAAGTAAAAGAGTTGTCCTCAGAGACATCATTTTTTAAGAAAGCTGGCCCAAATAATGAACCAAAGTTTGCCATTCTGATTGGTACTTCTTCTTCTTGAAAGTAAGTATTCAAAGATGCTACAAATTGAGATGTGCGTATATTTAATTGCTCTTGAAGTGAGAGACCTTCGGCTTTGAGGTGTTTAAGAACTGCTCGTGCAGCAGCCATAGTTAAGGGATGCTTACAGAAAGTGCCTGCAAAAAATGTTTTGTTCGTCTGAGGATAGGAATTATCACCGTAATTCCACATACCTCCGTCAATTGTATCCATATAAATACCTTTACCAGCTATAACTCCAATGGGCATACCACCACCAATAATCTTTCCATAGGTGGCTATATCTGCTTGAACACCGAAATAAGCTTGGGCGCCACCTGGATGTATTCGGAAGCCTGTAACCATTTCATCAAATATTAAAGTAACATTTGCTGCTTCTGTTAATGAGCGCAGTTGTTGGAGAAATGCTTTTGGTTGTAAACCTGGTCTGCTTGTTTGGACTGGAACAACTAAAATAGCTGCAAGTTCTTGCTGATAATGTTTGATGATTTCTAGTGATTGCAGGTTGTCATAATCTAACACCAAAACATCTTTGACAAAATTGGGTA
>NZ_JBXXZH010000389.1:0-6115 GCF_059640475.1 Calothrix sp. CBUCES-K 9914 | reverse complement strand
AGCTAGCCAAAGCGCTGGGTGCAAAAGTCGTATTAATTCCAGAGCAAGAAACATGGTCGTAGCATAGGCGTCTCGCCTGTGCATTAGTCAATTGGTCAGGCGAGACGCCTAACCTACAGGTTATTTACACCATAAAAATTCATGACACGAAGCAGTAGTTTAATTCAAAAAGTTACAACTAGCCAGAGCATGAAACTTAAATATATGAGAGCTTTTGCCGAAGCATACCCAGACGAACAAATTGTGCAACAGGTTGTTGCACAAATTCCTTGGGGTCATAACGTCCGTATTTTAGATGCAGTTAAAGATACTAATGAGCGTCAATGGTGTACATTAAAATTAGCATGGTAGTTTTAAAGGGTATAGTTACAATATAATCATGACAGATGCATCAGAAGCTAATAACAGTCCCGACCCTTATGAAAACGAACTTTACTCAGGTTATACAGAAACTGAAATTATAGAAATACAGTCTTTAATGGCTTATTGGGATCGAGCAACTTATCCTACACTAGCAACTAGCATTGTTAAGCACGCAAAAAAACATGGCTTTGCTGAGGATTATCTTCGATACTTAAGAAAAGCCTCAAATTTTAACAAAAAAGGAGCGCGTAAGAAATTATTGCCAGATGGAGCGACACGATGGAATAAAGGAGACGAGTTTTTGATTGAACGTAACGGGAAAATCGTCACTTACGGAGAAAATGCATAAATTATGGAAACTCAAAATAACGTATCTACTCAATCACCTGATGGTTTTACTAAAGAGCGTATTCGCTTACTATCAATGCAATTAGACGAAATGTATCAAGAGATGAAAGCAGAACGTAGAAAAATTGCTAATTGGGAGGAGGAGCAGGAATTTTCCATTTTAGGGGTAATCGAGTTATTCTCAACAGATATTCAAGGATATGCTGAACAAGCGGTATTAAGTACCTCAGATGTCTCATTAAACAATAAAAGTGTGAATCATCTTCGACAACTAAATTTTTTCAATATAGACTATTTTGCAGAGTGGTATTTCCACAACTTAGAAATATATCCTCAAACCCAAAAATATATTGAGCAACTTGACCACTTGCGTTTGTTGCTAGTTGAGTATTTAGGAAGTAGCTTGTAGATATATGAGGTAACGTGAAGCGATGTATTGTATGTGTTACGATATGTTGTGTTATATGAAATTGTCGAGGAAGAATAATTTTATTGAAATAAATAACAAATAATATTGAATTATTTATGGAAAATATAGCTGCTCCAGATATTGATGATAATATTTTACATGAAATAAAGAAACTTATATCAAGCGATAAAGATGTGCGTAAAAACGCTGAAACAGAATTGTTTGATATGATTTGGATTATAGATTATCTAACTAATTTAGATGATAAACAAATTACAAAAATATTACCTGGATTAATCAAAATATGTATATACCGTTATGACCTGGCAGATTTAGTATATTTTGCTTTTAGAGATAAAAAAGTTTCTGAGGGTTCCACTGTAGATGATTTAACGGAGAATCAAATGATGGCTTTGCAGACAGTCATTGAGAATACTATAACTGGGAAAGAACAGGTTTATCAACGTGGTTTAGAATTTATGGGTATTAAATTTGTATCTTCTAGCTTAAGTTGCGATGCACGAAATAAGTTAATTAGATTTATGAGTGGTGAGAGACTCGAATATGATGAGTTTTTGGAAAAATGAAACCTCGTTTGTTATAGTCATTTCGTGAATCTTATTCTTGAATACAATGTTTGGCTTTTGCGGTGTTGTTAATTTGTGCTTGTGCCCAGTTTTGTAATTGCTCTAGGGTCATTTTGCTATTCTTTTACAGTATTAATTTGGTTATTTTACATTTTAGAGGCAAATGGTACTTACGAGGAGTGTTTATTATGTTGGCTGTAGTTTTATGTTGGGTTCCCTTTAGCCTCCACCCAACCTACGGCTACAATATTTAATTAATTCGGGTATTTCGCCCAGGACAGGCGCCCACACAACATAATACTTATAACTAAAATCCGGTAGGATAGTGTAGTGTAGCCGATAAGTATACATAAAATTATGTGAGGCTACGTCTGCTCCACACATTGCACTATGTCCATGACGACAACTACTAATTTTCTTAGCCACCTCAACCCCAGTCAACGCCGTGCCGTCGAACACTATTGTGGTCCTTTGCTTGTTGTCGCTGGCGCCGGCTCTGGCAAAACACGTGCGCTGACTTATCGTATCGCTAATCTGATTCTCGAACACAATGTTGAACCAGAGAATATTTTAGCGGTTACTTTCACCAACAAAGCCGCGCGGGAGATGAAAGAACGTATCCAAAAACTCTTCGCCGACCACATGGCGATGCAGGAATATGGAGAAAAGTATGATTTGTTACCCGATTTTGACCAGGTGAAGCTACGTTCGCGCGTTTATAAAAATGTTATCAAAGATATGTGGTGCGGTACGTTCCACAGTTTATTTTCGCGCATTCTCCGGTTGGATATAGATAAATACCAGGATGAGAACGGTCGCAAATGGAACAAAAATTTCTCTATATTCGATGACTCTGATGTCAACGCAATAATTAAGGAGATTGTTACAAAGCAACTCGACCTTGATGATAAAAAGTTTGAACCTCGTTCAGTACGGTATGCTATTAGTAACGCCAAGAACCAAGGTTTATCACCCAAAGAGTTTGAGCGTGAACAGCCTAATTATCGTGGTCGGATAATTGCTCAAGTTTACAGTTGCTATCAAGATAGGTTAGCGGAAAATAATGCGCTTGACTTTGACGACTTAATTTTGATACCAACAAGATTATTTCAACAAAATAAACAAGTTTTAAATTATTGGCATAGTAAGTTTCATCATATTTTAGTTGATGAGTATCAAGATACTAATAGAACACAGTATGATTTAATTCGCTTGCTATCTACTAATGGTGAAACTGATAAAAGTAATTGGAATTGGAATGACCGTTCAACCTTCGTCGTTGGTGATGCGGACCAATCAATTTACTCATTTCGCATGGCTGACTTTACCATTTTAATGGGTTTTCAGGGCGATTTTGGTGATGGTTTAGAAGATAACGAAACTAGCACGATGGTAAAGTTAGAAGAAAACTATCGTTCGTGTGAGAATATCTTAGAAGCTGCGAATTCTTTAATTGAAAATAATACAGAACGTATTGATAAAGTTCTCAAACCAACTCGTTCAGCGGGTGAGAAAATTTATTTGTTTAAAGCTGACGATGAAGTTGTCGAGGCTGATTTTGTTATCAACCAAATTCGTAGGCTTGAACGTGAAAACCCTGATATAGATTGGGGAAGTTTTTCTATATTGTATCGTACTAACGCTCAGTCACGTCCCTTTGAGGATTTATTAGTAAAATATCAAATTCCCTATACGGTTGTTGGTGGGTTTAGATTCTACGACCGTAAGGAAATTAAGGATATTTTGGCTTACCTCAAAGCTGTTGTCAATCCTGCTGATAGTGTTAATATACTGCGCGTTATTAATACTCCTAGACGAGGTATTGGTAAGTCAACGCTTGATACATTATCGCGCGCTGCCCAAGAGTTAGGTACTACTTTATGGGAAGTAATAAGCGATGAAACATCAGTTAATACCTTAGCTGGACGCGCGGCAAAAGCGGTAAATGGGTTTGCGGGTATTATTAAAAAGTGGCAAGAACAAATTGACACGCTTCCTGTTGCGGAACTTGTGCAGGGTATAATCGAAGATTCTGGTTACGTCCAAGATTTACATACATCGGGAACCGACGAAGCCCAAGATAGAATCGAAAATATCCAAGCGCTTTATAATGGTGTATTAGAGTTTCAAGAAGAAAACGAAGATAGCGGCACTCTACAAGGTTACTTAGAAAAAACTTCCCTTAGTTCCGATTTAGATAATTTGAAAGAAGGTGAAGCCGCAGTATCTTTAATGACATTACACGCATCAAAAGGGTTAGAATTTCCGATTGTTTTCTTAGTTGGTTTAGAGCAAGGACTATTTCCTAACTACCGTTCCATGCAAGACCCTGCTTCTTTAGAAGAAGAACGGCGCCTATGTTACGTTGGTATTACCCGCGCGCAAGAAAGGTTATTTATTAGCCACGCGCGCGAACGTAGATTATATGGTAGTAGAGAACCAGCCATTCGTTCACAATTTCTCGATGAACTACCTACAGAACTAATAGCAACACAACAAGGTGGGCGCCAAGCTAATGTTAGAACAGGTACAGGTAACATCAGAAACGAGCGAAGTGGCGCCAGTACAGGAACAACAGTAACAAAATGGCAAGTTGGCGACAGAGTACTGCATAAAACCTTTGGAGAAGGAGAAATTACACACGTATTTGACCCCAACAACAAAACCTCTGTAGCAGTTAAATTTCCCAGCTTAGGCACAAAAATCATCGACCCCAGAGTCGCACAACTACAAAAACTCAATTAACCTAAAAACTGTCACGCTGAACGCAGTGAAGCATCTATTAAAATCTCAAAATCTTTAAGATTCTTCGCTACGCTCAGAATGACAAATTATGTTTTTCGCCTTACATCATTGTTAATAGGAGCTAATTATGCGTTTACAACGAGTTCAAGTTCCTGATTTTAGAGTCTTAAAAAATATTGATCTAACTTTTTAAAAAGACTTTGTACCAAATATTTTTCCAATCGTAAGCCAAAACGGAGGTGGGAAAAGCACCCTTTTACAATTAATTTTTATATTATAAAGAAGGGAACTCTTAACGGGGAACTCTTAACAGGATGTTCTCCGTTAAGAGTTCAAAAAAGAAATGCGCGTTCTGGGTTTAAAGCCCAGTTTAAAAAAGGATGTTTTTCGAGTAAGCGAAGCGCGAAGAAAAACAGCGTCCTTGTTTCAATCCCACCCCTTTTAAGGGTGGGTACACTGTTAAGAGTTAAGAGTTAAGAGTTGCCTCTGAAAGTTTATACAAAAAATGTAAAGTAAATCAATCAAATATTGCACAGCATCGGATTTGGACGACAGGTCTAATTCATAAAGAAGCATATTTTTGATCCCCGATGTTCAAGAAGTCTTTGATAGCTTTTCCTGTTCCCCTAACTATAAAGGAAAAACTTTGGCGCTGAACGATATTTATATAGATATGGCAGATTCAATGTGCGATGACCTTGATTTGAGCAATAACTTTGAAAGAGCAACAAATCGCATCAGCTACTGCTCTAGATTAGATTGTAGTGGAATAAGTGAGTTAGTAAATTCGTTGAAAAAACAATGTAGCGCACTTCTTGATGAACAAGAGTATTCAGAGATAGTTTTTGCTCTACTAACAATCAAAAAAGCAAAAGATTATTGGAAATTAATTCATCCCTCAACCGACTGGATGCGTTCAGCAGAGATTTTTAGAGAGCAGTTATTGTTGGCGATAGGAAGATTTTATTCTTAAAATACTGATGATGCTAGATATCATATTCCATTTTTATTAAAAAGCTTATATTAAAAATTAGATTATTTGCAACCTGAATACGTGTTGGTAAGATAAGGAATTTATGTATGTTAAAATGTAAGGCACAACCTGCCAGACTTTTAATGGAGACTTGCACGTTATGGTACGCACACCATCTAAACCTTTGACATTGGAAGAGTTTCTGAAACTACCAGAAACTAAACCAGCTAGCGAATACATTGATGGAGAAATCATTCAAAAGCCAATGCCGAAAGGAAAGCATAGTATAATTCAAACGGAATTACCTGCTGCGATCAATCCAGCTTTGAAACCTCAACGTATTGCACGAGCTTTGTCTGAGCTACGTTGTACATTTGGTGGTCGTTCAGTTGTGCCTGATATATCTGTTTTTACCTGGGAGCGCATACCGTGTGATGCGAATGGGGAAATTGCGAATATATTCCTTGATGCTCCAGATTGGACTATTGAAATATTATCCCCTGAACAAAGTCAAACAAAAGTGACAAAAAATATTTTACATTGCCTCAAACATGGCACAGAAATGGGTTGGCTTATTGACCCAGACGAGCAAACTGTGTTTGTTTATATGGGAGAAACAGTACAACTATTTGATGAACCTCAACAGCAATTACCCGTACCGACTTTTGCGAGCGAATTTAAATTAACAGT
>NZ_JBXXZH010000388.1:0-6156 GCF_059640475.1 Calothrix sp. CBUCES-K 9914 | reverse complement strand
TTCATGCTTTACAGATGGTCGCGTTTGTATTGGGTGATGAAGTTATTGATATGAAGAGCGATGAGCGCGTTGCTATTTGGCGCCAACCTGTTGCTGCTGATATCACTGATGCATGGCGCATACTTGGTGAGGAACAGAGAATTATTTGGATGGACATCAACAATTCTCAGCCCGAACACTGGTTATTTAGTATACCTTGGCATAGTCAAATGGGGCACAAAACGGTTGCCACTATTCCAATGTTAGTTGGAGAACAAGCACTAGGATTTTTAGGATTATGCTTTACGTCTCACCAGGACGATAACTCTACTAAGTTAGAGCAATGTGGGACATTAGCACAACATGCAGCTTTAGCACTGCGTATCGCACAATTATCAAAGGAGGCAAAACAAGCTGCAATTAGCAAAGAACAAAAAAAAGCTGCTCAACAACGTGTTGCTCAACTTGCAACTGCTAACACAGCATTGAAGAAAACGCTTGATGTTTTGGCAACCGAACCAGAACTGGATAAATCGTTAGGTCATGTTTTAAAAGTTACAACTGAACATTTAGGCTCATCTTCTGCCGCGCTTTGGCTATATAATCAAAGCACAAATACTTTTACTATCAACTTAGTTTATCTAAATGGTAACATTATTCCTGCAACGCCAGAAAATGCCCATTTATTAACAAATCAATGGATACGCGGAACAGATTTATCGCGAGATTTAATACTTAAAGACCATATTCACTCGCGCGTTCCTGTGCTTTATGATGTTTTTGAATGTCCGAAAGTAAGCAAGGGTCAACGTCAATTCTTTAAAAGTTTGGGTGTACAAGCTCTATTGGGAGTACCATTGTTGCTAGGTTCAGAAATTGTTGGTAGTTTTACCGTTCGCTTTCATGAAAAACGCCAACTTCAAGCAGAAGAAATAGAACTTACACAAGCTTTAGCGCATCAGGCAACATTAGCAATTCAGCTTTTACGAATGGCAGAGGAAGCTAAAATTAATGTGTTACTAGAAGAGCGTAACCGCATGGCAGGAGAAATACATGATACCCTAGCGCAAGGTTTTACAGGTATTATCACTTACCTGGAAGCTGGAAGTAGAGCAGGCGCCAATCAAAATTTCATCAAAGTTCAATCCTGTATAGATAATGCTCTAACTTTAGCACGTTCCAGTTTACAAGAAGCCCGTCGCTCGGTTTGGGCACTGCGTCCGCAAGCGCTTGAACAAGCAGACCTAAGTGTTGCGTTACATAGTTGGGTTGAACATTTAAGAAGCTGCACAAATATTGAAATAAACATACAAGGAGAACCTCACGACCTTTCCCCCGAAGTAGACCGCGAACTTTTACGAATTGCTCAAGAAGCTGTAGTTAATGCGCTTAAACATGCTCAGGCGCCTAAAATTACGCTCGATTTAATTTGGCAAGAAGCATATTTAACCTTGAGAATAAGTGATAACGGTAAAGGATTTGTATTATACAACAGCGCAGTAACCCGTGGGTTTGGTTTAATAAGTATGCAACAACGAGCATCGCGCATTAGTGGACAATTAATGATTTGTAGCGACGTTGGACAAGGCACCCAAATTTCAGTCACAATTCCAATAAACGCAAATCCAATTACCGAGGTTGAAACATGAATGAGTCTAAAATACGGCTTTTGATTGCGGATGACCATGCTGTAGTACGTAAAGGACTCGTGGCAATGGTCGAAGATGAACCTGATATGCAGGTTATTGCCGAAGCTTCTGATGGGCAAGAAGCTGTTGACCACTTTTGTGATGTTCGTCCAGATGTGTGTTTACTTGATTTACGGATGCCGAAAATGAACGCTGTTGAAGCAATTGCTGCCATTCGACAACACGAGCCAAACGCACGTTTAATAATACTAACAACTTACGACGCCGACGAAGCTATTTATCAGGGACTAAGAGCAGGCGCCAAAGGTTATTTACTTAAAGATGCTACAATTGATGAATTGCTCAACTGTATTCGCACAGTTCACGCAGGAAAAATTTGCTTACCAAGCGCAATTGCAGCCAAACTAGCAGAACATACAATCAGTCCCCAATTAAGTGACCGCGAGCGAGAAGTATTACGATTAATGGCTATGGGCAACAATAATCATGATATCGCCAGTGCATTAGTAGTTGCCGAAAGTACAGTTAAATATCACGTTAATCATATATTAAGCAAATTAGGCGTTAACGACCGTACTCAAGCTGTAATTCTTGGACTCAAACGTGGTTTAGTCAGTCTTGAATAATTGATATATACTGCAAACTGGTTCAATTTTCCTACCTCCCAAAGCTTTTGACATAGACTAATAGGCACCTAAATTTACTGTAGTGTGGCTTAAACCACCTTACAAAAATTAATAAATCGTGAACTGAACTTTAGTAGAGGTTTTCAGCCAATCTAAAGTTTAGAAACTTACTGTTAGCTTTGTGGATGACTTGTTCGCTTCAAACAAACATACTTAAAGTTATCCCATTACAAACAACACTGTGTTTCTTCTGATTCCTGTGAGTAACCGCGACTATTGCCGAGGGGCGCCGCTAGGTTCCAAGCTAACACTTGTTGAGTATGGTGATTATCAGTGTTTAGAGTGTGGCAAAGTATATTCTGTAATCCAAACATTACAGCAGCAATTCTCAAATGATTTATGCTTTGTATTTCGACATTTTCCGCAATGTGATATTCATCCTCATGCCCAACATGCAGCAGAAGCAGCTTTATCGGCAGCCAAGCAAGGAAAGTTTTGGCAAATGCACGACTGTTTATTTCAAAATCAAGGCGCCCTTGGTAATGGTTATTTAGTTGAATATGCCGTGATGCTAGGTCTTGAAGTAAATCGATTTTTACAAGATATAGCGAGCGATGTTCACGTTGAACGAGTTCAGCAAGATGTAGATAGCGGTATTAAAAGCGGAGTCAGGAAAACACCGACGTTTTTTATTAATGGGGTTCGCTATGACGGGGAATGTGCCGCATTATCTGCCGAAATAGCAAAACAAATTGAACAGCTTTAAATAGAGGAAACAACATGGTATTCGCAACAAACGGACATAATAACAACGATGCATACTTAGAGTTTTTAACACCTGACAATGCCGCAATGCTATTAATTGACCATCAGACAGGCACAATGTTGGGTGTACAAGATATACGACTCGACCAGTTTCGCAGTAATGTACTTGCTCTTGCCAAAACAGCCAAACTGCATAAATTACCAACTGTAATTACAGTTAGCTATGCTGAAGGTCCAAATGGTCCTTTAATGAAAGAACTTGCAGAAATGTTTCCAGAGGTAGATGTAGTTTCTCGTCCTGGTCCAATTAATGCTTGGGATGACCAAAACTTTGTGAAAGCTGTTGAAGCTACAGGTCGCAAGAAGTTAATTATGGCAGGTGTGACTACAGATATCTGTTTATATTTCCCTGCTATTTCGGCAAAACAAGCAGGTTATGACGTTTGGTGTATTTATGATGCATCTGGGTGTTGGGATATGATGTCCGAGTTAAGTACTATCCTACGACTTCAACAAGCGGGGTGCATTGTATCCAACTGGGCTGTAGTCACTGCAATGTTACAACGAGATTGGCGTAATCAAAGCGCATCGGGCACCTTAGATATTTTTGGAGAGCATTTACCTTTCTACAGCATGTTATCCAACAATATGGAAAAAACCAAAGCACAAGTAGAAAAAGCACAAGCAAGAGTATAAAGAAATATGTCAAATCACATTTACGAGCAATTAACTCCCGATAATGCCGCAATGCTTTTGATTGACCATCAAGTTGGTACGATGGCATTTGGAATCACTGACCTTGATTCAGTTAACTTAAAAAATAATGCGCTATGGTTAGCAGATGCTGCCAAAGTCTTCAATTTACCAACACTCCTGACAACGAGCAACCCTAACGGCGCCAATGGTCCATTGTTTCCGGAATTAGTAGCTACATTACCAGACGTACCAATCATTGACCGCGTTATTATTAATGCTTGGAATGACCCAAAATTTGTAGAAGCAGTCAAGCAAACTGGACGCAGCAAATTAATTATGGCAGGTGTTACCGCCGATGTTTGTTTAACTTTTCCCGCAATTGCAGCAGTCGCAGATGCTTATGATGTTTATGCAGTAATGGATGCATCTGGAACAGTTAATCAACAGGCAATGTTTGCAGCGATGTTGCGAATGAGTCAGGCAGGAGTAAAGATTGCCAACACTAACATGGTAATAGCAGAGCTTCAAAAAGATTGGTCATTACCCACAGCTGCATCAACAGGCAACACATACGCCAAACATCTTCCTAATTTTGGTTACATTGCTGCTCATCTTAATTATGTGGCTTCTAAGTAATAAACCCATGAGTATACATCAAGCAATTGACTTGATTCTTTCCGAGAATCGACAAGTCTTACAAAATATCGATTTCGGTGCCGTCACAAAATTAGGCGAAGTAATCTCACAGTCTAAACGGATTTTTGTTACAGGGGAAGGTCGTAGTGGTTTAGTAATGCGAATGTTCGCAATGCGATTAATGCATTTAGGTTGTCAAGACTTTGTTGTTGGAGAAACCATTACGCCTTCAATTCAAGCAAATGATTTGTTAATTGACTGCTCTGGTTCTGGCACCACAGGAAACGTATTATTAATAGCACAAAAAGCACAAGAAATAGGCGCGCGCATTGTTAGCATTACAACTCAACCAGACTCCCCATTAGGAAAAATAGCAGATATTGTCATTCATCTAGATGCAGCTGCAAAACAAGATTATAGCCATGAGCATTCTCAACAATTTGCAGGTTCATTATTTGAACAATCAACGCTATTACTTTTAGATGCACTATTTCGCGTGATGGCACAAAAAACAAATAAAAGTGCAGAAACATTGTACAGCCTTCACGCAAATCTTGAATAGATATTCAAATAAAAAACAGTGAGGTATTTCTATGAAACTTCAAGTATCTATTGATTTAGTCTCTCTTGAGCAAGCACTAAACTTACTAAAAGAAGTTGCACAATATGTAGACATTATAGAAGCAGGAACACCATTAATTAAACAAGAAGGGCTGCGAGTTGTAACCGCATTTAAACAAGCTTACCCTGACAAACTAATTTTTGCCGATATGAAAACAATGGATGCTGGTGAACTTGAAGCAGAACTAGCATTCCAAGCAGGCGCCGATATTACCACTGTTTTAGCTGTTGCAAATGATGCCACACTAAGAGGAGCAATTGCAGCTGCTAAGAAATATGGAAAATTTGTGACAGCAGATATGATTGGAGTTAGTGACCGTTTACAACGCGCGAAAGAATTAAAACAAATTGGAATTCAATCACTTGAAATGCACTGGGGGTTAGACGAACAAGCGCATCATCACTGGGACTTTAATGAATTAAGAGTTGTTAAAGATACAGTTGGTATTCCTTTCGCAGTTGCAGGTGGAATTAATGAGACTACTATAAACCAAGTTCAAGCAACAGGCGCCGAGGTTGCTGCTGTTGGAGGCGCCATTTACAGCGCAACATCACCAGCAGAAATAGCTCGCAAATTACATAATCAAATCAGTGTAGTCGCTGCATAAAAGAATAAACACTATTTATTTACGGACTACGTGCGGCAGATTTAGCTGACCCAAATTTACAAAAAGATATTCCGAATATCTTAAGCCTAGAAAATAGTGGTGTTACCTTCTCCAACGCTTATATAACAGTTCCTTCCGATTCATTCCCAGGTATTTTATCTTATTTTACAGGTGCTGCTTTGTAGTACATGGATTCGCATCAAAAGGGCTGGGTGGGCACTGCCCACCGTACAAAATGTACAAAACGGTACAGAAGAAAGTTTTTAAGGTTCAACCTTAACAACTGTGCCTACTTTCACTTTATCAAACAGCGCTATTACATCTTTATTGTGCATCCGAATACAACCATGAGACACGGCTTTTCCAATTAATTCTGGTTGGTTTGTACCGTGAAAACCTAATCTCGTTTTACCATCAGTCCAAATACCTATCCAGCGAGGACCTAATGGGTTTTCCGGGCCTGGTTGAATTATTCGTCCGGTTTTGAAGCTTTTAAATATAGGATTGATTTCTTGCTCGAATACTTTGTAAACACCTTTGGGAGTCTCCCAACCAGACTTGCCAACAGCTATGGGA
>NZ_JBXXZH010000387.1:0-6213 GCF_059640475.1 Calothrix sp. CBUCES-K 9914 | reverse complement strand
TTTTGAATTTGGTCGTTTTTTGCCTATTTCAGCGGGCGCCCAAATCCTGAAACAACGAAACCTTGTTAAGTAGTTGAGAATTTTCTCAAGTATTTTCGAGATTAAAAAAAACCTACCCTTGAAAGCCTTATTAAGGGGGGTTGGGGGGATTAATTTCGGATTGCAAAATCTTACAAAAATTATAAATTTATAACTTTCAGTAGATGACTTGTTTATAAAAATCATCTTTGAGCTAGGTGATTAAGTTAGTTGTATTCTGCTAGCTTACTTTAAGCAGTGTTGTTATATCTCAAGGATACTGCTGTAAAGGAGAAATAATACAATATGCCCAATCACGATGTCATCGTTGTCGGAGCATCGGCAGGAGGAGTTGAAGCACTGAGTTATTTAGTCAAGAATTTACCGTCTGACCTAGATGCTACTATATTTGTAATCCTTCATGTACCTTCTGACGGTACAAGTGTGCTACCAAAAATTCTGAACCGAGCACAACGTTTACCAGCGCATCATGCAAAAGACGGAGAAGTGATATTACCAAGGCAAATTTATGTGGCACCTCCGGGTTATCACTTAATCGTAAAATCTGGTTATGTTAATTTAGTTCGTGGACCAAAAGAAAATAATCATCGTCCAGCTATTGACCCCACCTTTCGCACTGCAGCGCGCGCTTACGATGGCAGAGTCATAGGTGTAATATTGACGGGTGCGCTTGATGATGGTACAGCAGGATTAGCGGCAGTAAAAATAAGAGGTGGTTTAGCTGTTGTTCAAGACCCTTTGGACGCACTATACAACGGAATGCCTTCTAGTGCAATTGAGAATGTTGACGACATCGACCACGTTGTACCTTTATCATCGATTCCATCTTTACTAATAAATTTAGTAAACACACCAGTCAATACTAAAAAGCAACAGCAAGTTCCTGAATTAATGAACTACGAAAGTGATATGGCAGAATTTAGTGTAACAAGGCTTCACTCAGACGATAAACCTGGCAACCCATCAGGGTATAGTTGTCCAGATTGTGGCGGTAGTCTTTGGGAACTACAAGAAGAAGGTATGTTTCGGTTCCGCTGCCGTACTGGTCATGCTTATTCTCCAGAGACTTTGCTCGCGAAGCAATCTGATGCACTAGAAGATGCTTTATGGATTGCATTTCGGGCATTAGAAGAAAAAGCTTCGCTAGCTCGTCGTATGTCTAAAAGGATGCGAGACCGTAACCAAAATTTATCTGCACAACGTTTGGAACAAGATGCATTAGACACCGAAGCGCGCGCTGATGTTATTCGTAGCGTACTTATTCAAAACGGTGGCGCCAACGACGAAGAAGAAACAACCGTAAGCTAGATAAATCAACCGTCTAATAATCGAAAACCAAGAAATGAGTAAGCACTGCTTAGTGGTGCTAGCAGCGTCTGCTGGTGGAATTAAAGCTGTAAGTACAATATTATCAAACTTACCTGCAAACTTTGCTACACCTATCGCGCTGGTGCAGCATCTTGACCCAAATTATCAGACTTGTCTCGCCGAAATCCTTAACCGACGTACACCTTTGTTGGTAAAACAGGCGGTTGAGTTAGATTTGTTAACTTCTGGGATAGTGTATGTGGCGCCTCCTAATCAGCACTTAGTTGTTAAGTCAGATGCTACACTATCTTTATCAAACGCTGAAAAAGTACGTCATGTGCGTCCTGCTGCGGATATATTGTTTCAATCTGCTGCTGCTAGTTTTCAAGAACGAGTTATTGCTGTAGTCTTAACTGGTATGGATAAAGACGGTACAGATGGTGTTATGGCTGTAAAACGCGCGGGTGGTCAAGTTATTGCTCAAGATGAAGCAACTTCACAATTCTTTGGTATGCCTGCTAATGCTATTCAAACTGGATGTGTAGATTTTATACTGCCTTTAGAGGAGATTGCTCCTAATTTATTAAAATTGGTTGCCGATTAATTTTTTATGACCTCTACCGAACAAGACCCAGATTTAGAAGCCTTATTAGAATACATCCGACGTAATCGCGGTTTTGACTTTAGTGGCTATAAACGCACAAGTTTAAGTCGGCGTATAAATAAGCGGATGCAAGTTGTAGGTTTGGATAATTACAATGATTATCTCGATTACTTAGAAGTACACCCTGATGAGTTTAGAACTTTCTTACCGTCCTGTTGAATTACGCTCACGTATCGACCAAGTTCGTAGTAATCGTCGCAGCATCACTTTAAAAGATGTCGAGCATCCTGACTCAGAACGAGAAATACGATATTTTGATGTACAAATTATACCATTATTACATAACGATACTGAGGAACTACTTGGTGTAAAAATTGTATTTACCGATGTTACCCGGTTCAAACAATTACAAAATGAATTAGTACACGCAAATCAAGAGTTAGAAACAGCTTACGAAGAACTTCAATCGACTAATGAAGAATTAGAAACAACCAATGAGGAACTACAATCAACTGTAGAGGAACTTGAAACAACCAACGAAGAACTTCAGTCAACCAACGAAGAACTCGAAACCATGAACGAAGAACTGCAATCAACCAACGAGGAATTGCAGACAATTAACGAAGAATTACGTCAGCGTAGCGATGAACTCAACCGCGTTAACGGCTTTCTCGAATCGATACTTACCAGTTTACGCGCTGGTGTAGTTGTTCTTAGCCCCGATTTTCATATTCTAATTTGGAACCGCAAAGCAGAAGATTTGTGGGGTCTGCGTAACGATGAAGTTTTGTTACAAAACTTCATGAGTTTAGATATTGGTTTACCACTCGAACCATTAAGAATACCTCTACGCGAAATTTTCGCTGGACAATCTGATTGTTACGAAATTTTACTCAATGCTAGAAATCGTCGGGGTCGCACGATACAGTGCCATGTCATCTGCACTCCACTTCTACGCATAGGGACAGATATTCAAGGGGTAATACTGCTCATGGAAGAGCGCGAAAAGGTAGATGAATAGTGTACCTATAACGACTATATAACTTCCTCTACAGATAGATATATTAAACCACTACTATTAATAACTTTATAGATGTTGGGGGTGATTCAGGTAAATTAATATGCATGATTTTAATCAAAAAATACAAAAAGTATACAAAAATACACAAGCAATCAATCAACAGATCAATGAATTACCTTTGCATGAAGAAGATTTATTAGTCAAAGCTGTTGAGGAACTTCACGTTGCTTTAGAAGAGTTGCAGGTGGCAGAGGAGGAATTACGCGCGCAAAATCATCAGTTAGCACAAGCGCATTATTCATTAGCTCAAGAACGACAGCGTTACCAAGAACTTTTTGACTTGGCGCCGGATGGATATATAGTAACAAACACCGAAGGAAAAATCCAAACGGCAAACAACGCTGCTGCCGAAATGCTCAATATTCCCAAGCATTTCCTCGAAGGCAAGCTTCTAATTAATTTTATTCCAGAATCAGAACGTCGTGCGTTTCGTTCTTTGCTGTTGCAACTATATGAGTGTGAGCGAGTTTCTGAGTGGGAGACTCGCATACAACCACGACATATTAACATAATTGATGTTTCTATCAGTATAACTACAGTAACAGATGAAAGAGGTAAGGTTCAAGGTTGGCGTTGGATGTTACGAGATATTACAGAACGTAAGCAAACAGAAGAAAAATTGCGCGCGGTACAAATCCAAAATTTACAACTCGAAGAAGCAGCCAAGTTGAAATCGCAATTTGTCGCAACAATGTCCCACGAATTGCGTACACCCTTACATGCTATATTAGGCTTTGCTAGCTTACTCCAGCGTCAAGTTCAGCAGTGGTCTTCATCGAATTCACCGATGATGCTAGAAAAAATTATTAATAATGGTAAACACTTGTTAGCTTTAATTGAGGATATGCTCGACCTTTCCAAGTTAGAGTCGAATCGATTAAAGCTACAATTGCAAAAATTTAATTTAAAAGAGTTAGTTACATCAACAACAAATGAATTGCGTCCAATTGCAGAAAAAAAGAATTTAATACTTAACTTAAATATCGAATTACAAGATAAGATAGTTGTGAATGATAGCATTCGGATTAAGCAAATTTTAGTTAATCTAATTGATAATAGTATTAAATTTACAGACAAAGGCTGCATAAATATTAACGTTACAGAACTACCGTTAGATAAATTATTAATTTGTATTTGTGATACCGGAATTGGAATATCAGAAGAAGATTTAATATATATTTTTCAAGCATTCCGACAAATAAATCAAACTACAGTACGTAAATACAATGGTACTGGATTAGGACTAGCAATCGTAGACCATTTGGTACGGTTGATGCAAGGTAGTGTTTCTGTCAATAGTAAAACTGGTGAAGGTTCTACTTTTTGCGTTGAGTTACCCAAGGTAGTCCGCAACCAAGCTTAAAGATAATTCATATTTCTACCTTTCAGCGTTGACGATAGTTTGACTATAGATAGAGTCTGATAGGTAGGTTGTGCGGTTACGCTTGTAGATGAAGGGGAGATAGCGGAATGTAGGTATGTAAGTCATGGATAGATTTGCTCGACAAATAAATGCAGTTCAGCGAGGGATGGAGACACTTAACCAAGGGGTCATTGAATCTTCACCGCTAGGAAAGGGTTTGTTGGTGCAAGCTTTCGACCAAATTCACGATGCTTTAGCTGAACTGCGAGTTAGACACGATGAGTTATTAAATCAAAAAGAACAATTAGCGGACTTTTACCGGAACGTCGAAATTGAACGTCAACGCTATCGCGATTTGTTCAATTTTGCTCCTGATGCTTATTTTATAACTGACATAGATGGCAATATTATAGATGCTAATCGAGCTGCTACAGTTTTATTTCAATTTTCACATAGCGACTGGGTAAACAAATCGTTGATTGATTTTTTACCTCAACATGAGCGTCATGCATTTCATGCTCAGTTAGTAAGACTGCCTCACGAGCAAACATTAAAAGATTGGGAAGTTGTTTTCTGCAAAAAAGATGGTCAAAAAATTTTTGCAGCAATCAGTGTCAACACTGTAGAAAACCTTGATAATGAAGTTCGTTTACACTGGTTGATACGTGATGTTAGCGCGCGTAAACAAGCTGAAGAATTGCGTGCAATGCAAGCAGAGAATGTACAGCTTCAAGAAGCAGCACGTTTGAAGTCACAGTTTATGGCGATGATGTCTCATGAACTGCGTACTCCAATGCATATAATCTTAGGATTTACTCAACTGCTTCTACGCCAACCATACCAGCTTTTGGCGCCGCAGTTAAAGAACATGGTGGAGCGAATTTCTACCAATGCCAAGCATTTGCTCGAATTAATCGAAGATATTCTCGATTTTACAGCCTTAGAATCAGGGAAGTTAAATTTAAACTCCCGACAGTTCAACTTAGCGGAACTTGTTCAAGGAGTTGTTCAACAAATGCAACACCAAGCTTCACGTAAAAAATTATCTTTAACTGTAAATATTAAACTACAAAACCCAGCCATAATCGGTGATAGCGACCGTATTCGTCAAATTCTAGTTAATTTAGTTGACAATGCAATCAAATTTACCGATAGAGGTAGTGTAGTACTTGAAGTATTTGAACTACCTGAAGACCGCATTGCTCTAATAGTGCGAGACACAGGTATAGGTATTAGCTCTAGCGATATAAGACACATATTTCAAGAATTTCGCCAAATAAACCAAACCTATTGTCGTACACAGGGAGGTACAGGTTTAGGACTAGCGATAGTTGACCAACTACTCAAACTAATGGGTGGAACTATCAGCGTTCAAAGTCAACTAGGAGAAGGTTCAACTTTTCGCGTCGAACTACCAAGAAAAGTAAAGAGTGCTGAGTGCTGAGTGCTGAGTGCTGAGTGCTGAGTGTTAAGAGAGCGTAAAATGTTATTAGTCACGTAGCGAAGAATCTATATCAATAAGCTTATCTTTTATAAAAACCTTCTTTCTTATTTTTGTGTTCTTGGTGGTTTGTTGCTAACAATATTTATTTAATAAACCGCAGAGAATATTGTTGAGTAGTGGTTCGTGTCATTAATTCTGGTGTGTTCTTTCTTCTTATTTCTTCCTTCGCGCCCTTTGCGTTCTTTGCGGTTCGTTTTTCCAACACACCAAAACGTCGGACATGAACCAGTAGTGGTCTGTGTCATTAATTCTGGGGTGTTAGAAAAAAGAACCACAAAGGCACAAAGGACACAAAGGAAGAGAGAACAACCCAA
>NZ_JBXXZH010000386.1:0-4725 GCF_059640475.1 Calothrix sp. CBUCES-K 9914 | reverse complement strand
ATGCTAGCGGTGATTCTGCCGGTTGGAGGCATCCTGGGCGGTGTTGGAGGCGGGCTGATTGCTGACTGGCTGTCAGTGGGGGCACCATCGTTCAATTTACTTGCTTCTTCAGCGGGGATAACTTCTTCAGAAACAGCGCTCCAACTTTGGTCATTGCGCTGGCAAGCTAGGAGCTTAAGTTCCGCTTTGCTACCCCCACCGAGTAAACCGCCTTTTTGTTTTTGTACTTCTGCTAAATACAGCACACCTTTAATTCCTTTGGATGCACTTAATAGTGTTGTTAGTTGTTAAGAGTTATACATTAAATAATTGTGCGACCTACCATGTTCAAGCACGTAAAAGCAAGACTTGGTAGGCAAAACTATTTATAATCGTGTCATCATATTGTGTACCTATAAAGTAGAGAATGGCTACCGTGTTATCACTGGCTTTAACACAAGCTACTAGCCTAAACTCCAGAAACATGAAAAACAATATTTATATTTTTGATTATATTTTTGATATCAACTTTAAATATAGCTGCATAAATGGGCACAATAAAACCAAGTGTATACGGGAGTGCCTTTAAGTGCCTTGGAGCTAGATGCAGGGAAATTTAAATGAAATTGATATTCGCAGTATCCTGCTACTTATTGAGTTGGGTCAGCGAACGGGGGTACTTTTTGTTGAAAAGGGCGCCGTTTCCTCTAATCATCGGGGTGCAATACAAGCATCAGTAGCAGCAAAAACACAATCTTCATCGGAACACGACTCTACCGAATCTTGGTTTGTGTTTTTTCTCGATGGGCAAATTGTATACGCCAACGATGGAGGGCGAAGCCAATCACGGCTTGATGATTACTTACGTCATTACCGCGTCAAACTCGCACCTGACGCACCTGACAAGTTCTTCAAAAGCGGTAGATTTGACGTTGAGGTACATTTTGAAAAAACTCAACAAGCTTTTTGTACATCGCATCCACTGCCAGAATACAGCCATATATGGACGTTGCTTGAACAAAATATCATTAATACAGCGCAAGCTCGTAGCATTATTCAAGGCTTTATACATGAAACAATCTTTGACCTGTTAAATTTACAGCAAGGAAATTTTATTTTTGAGCAAACTTCCCCACTTGCCCCTGTGTTAACAACTTGGAAGACCGCAGCACTAACTTCGCAAATTATTAGGCAGCTACAAGATTGGAAACAGCTTTACCCCTATATTCAATCCCCCGACCAACTGCCAATGCTAACCTCGGTCGTTCGACTACGGTCAAGAGTCTCAGTGGTAACTGTTAAAAAACTCAAACAATGGGCTGATGGAAAAACTTCCCTCCGGCAACTCGCCCGTTACCTCAACCGCGATGTTTTGACTGTTGCCAAGGCACTATACCCTTATATTCAAAAGGGGTGGGTACAACTTGTATATATGAATACAATAGGATTAATTGAAAGTGAAGTTATAACAGAGGAGAATCAGATAGCAGCAAAAAAAACTATTGTTTTTATCGACCCAGAAGCAAGTATATGTAGCTCGGTCGAGTCTGTTTTGATGTCAGAAGGCTTTAACGCCTGTATTTTCACAAATCCGATACAAGCGCTCAACGGCATCTTTACCCTAAACCCTAATTTAATTATATGTAAGCTGGCCATGCCTTCGTTGAACGGCTACGAGATTTGTGCAATGTTACGTTCGTGCCAAGCATTTCGGTATTTACCGATTATTATGCTAACTGACCGAGATGATTTTGCTCAAGGCGCCAAAGCCAGAATGGCAGGAGCTACAGAGTGTTTAAGTAAACCTTTTAGCAATGCTGAGTTAGTAATGTTAGTCAAAAAGTACTTAAATAATCGTACTTTTGGGAACAAAAAAAATACAGCACTTGTTGATTACACACAATATAGGGTAAAAAATAATATCACATAACTAGCAAAAACTCATCGTTTATAAAATTTGTCAAGGAATAGAATAAATTTATACATAAATCAACCGGGGCAGGGAATGTTCCATAATTTTGGGGACATCTACATTTACAGAGGTAGTAATGGGGTATATGAATACAGTTCTAATTGTGGAAGATAGTATAGCGCAGAGGGAGATGATTACTGACCTCCTTAAGGCCAGTGGGATGACGGTGACTCACGCTGCTGATGGTGTTGAGGCACTTGAGGCGATTTTATCTGAACCCCCTGATTTGGTGGTTTTGGATATTGTGATGCCCAGGATGAATGGTTATGAGGTTTGCCGGCGCCTGAAGTCTGACCCGAAGACTCAAAATGTCCCTGTTGTGATGTGTTCAAGTAAGGGGGAGGAGTTTGACCGCTATTGGGGGATGAAACAAGGCGCCGATGCTTATATTGCTAAACCTTTTCAACCGACTGAGTTGGTGGGTACTGTTAAACAACTTTTGCGAGGTTAAGGATGTTTTTATGAATTTAAAACCTGATTTTTTAGTTGGCGACCCAGGTGACCATTTACGCTCGTCCTTACAAGTGGAAAATCTGACTGGTGAGTTGCATTTGAGGTTTTTTATTCCCTCACGCCAAGAGTTTGCTTTACTAGCAACGGGTATTCGTGAGGTTATTGAACTTAGTCCCGATAGAATTACTCCTATCCCGAATGTCTCTCCTCTTCTTTTGGGTACTCTAAATTTACGAGGTCGTGTTATTTGGGTCGCTGACTTGGGTCAGTTTTTGGGTGACGCGACTCCTCTCAATACTGACCGCGCGGAATTGAGCGTAATTGCTATTGAGGAAACTGATACAATTGTTGGCTTGGCTGTTGATTCTATCGGTGGTATGGATTGGTTGGATGTTCTCAATTTAACGGCGCCTACTAATATTCCAGATACGATGGCGCCGTTTTTAAGAGGAGAGTGGGGAACACAAGTTGACAGCACATTGGCTCTGCGACTGCTAGACCAAACCGCAATTTTGCGGAGTGCGCGTTGGGCAGGTTAATACGAACTTGAGGAGGCAGATAAAATGGCAGGACTTGAAGACGCAGCACAATTATATCAACAGGCTTTAAATGCTTATGCTCAACAAAATTATGAACTTGCAGCAACTTTTATTGACTCTGTTGTTGTAGAATTACCATCAGACCCGAATACGCATTTGCTACGAGGGCATGTTTATTATGTACTGCAAAAGTATGAAATTGCGACCACTGAATACAAAAATGTTTTGTCGCTAACGGATGACCCGGAAATCTCTGGTTTTGCACATAGCGGTTTGGAGAGTATTAATCAATATTTAGGTCAGTTAAACGCAAGTGAGGATATTCCAGAATCAGAAATTAATTTTGATGACTTTGTTGATGCTAGTGAGTTCGATAAGGCAAGCGCAGAAAATTTATCACCGTTTGGCGATATTGATAAAAGCGGGTTTGACTTGAGTGGACTGACTAATTTAATGCACACAGACGCTTTTGGCAAAAAGGAAAGTAATCCTTTTGATATGCCAACTGATAGTACTGTATTTAGTTATAATGATATCGAACAAAATCCATTTACGATAAGTAAGACTGATGTAAATAGTAAAAATAATCAAATCTTACAAGAGAATCAAAATAATTCTGGTTCGGAGTCTCAATTAGAATTACCAGCTTTTTGGGATGAGATGAATTCAAATCATGATGATGATAATAGTAATGGTAGTAATAATATAGAAGTCTCTGACTCTCCGTTTGATATTATTGATGTTGATAGATATGAGTTGCAGCCCGAAGTCTCACTAAACAACTTTGAAGATGTGGCGCCTCCCAATGGTAAGATAAATAGTGTTATTGAAATTAGTATAAATGAGAGTAAAAATGAGAATAGGGATTCAGATGACCTTGAAACTACGGATACTTTAACGTTTGGTATTGATGGTCATGATGGTCATTCTTTTACGACTAAAACTACAGAAACACAAGCGAGAGTAAGCGAATTTTCAACTTTTAGTATTGATGCAACCCAAGATGATAAGCTGTTTACTAAGGAGAAGGACACATCGAATACTAGTAGTTTTGATATAGATGATAGCTTTGATTTTGAAGCTTTTGAGTCGGCTTTTGGTTCTGAAGGTGAATTAGAACAACAACCTTCAAATAAAAGTAATGATACGTCTTCAAAACCGAAAGTAAATTCCCCTACTACTACTAATATTGAATTAAATGAAGATTTTGATGCGTTTGATGACTTTGGTAACATTCCTGGTTTTGATGTAACGGGGTCTACTTTTGGTGGTAACAACTCGTTACATTCCGGTTCATTAAATACGCCAAAACCCACCAACACTACTGCTAGTAGTAATATTGGTAAAACTATTGGTAAAACAAAAACTAGTAATAATTTTGACGCGCGCGACTCAGATGAGTTGTTTAGTATTACTAACTCCCAGGATGCTGTGCCAATTTTTACTGCTTCCGATGTTAGTCGAAGTGAACCACAGGTAAGTGTTGAACAGGGTTTACTGGCGCCATTAGAAAACGCACCTCTAGAAACGAAACAATGGTTTATTGCGGGAACTGTTGGTGTGGTGAGTGCGGTGGTTGTGGCACTGGTTAGCTTTACTGCGGCTAATTTTTCTTCTTCATCGCAACGCGCTTCGGTTCGTAACACTGGTTGGGCAATGTCTTTAGCTGCGGGTATTGTTTCTTTTACCACTGCTGGTTTAATGGGTAATTTAACGCTTAAACAAATTCGTCGCACTACCAAAGATTTACAAAATCAATTTGACTCTGTACGTCAAGGTAAT
>NZ_JBXXZH010000385.1:0-6291 GCF_059640475.1 Calothrix sp. CBUCES-K 9914 | reverse complement strand
ATTAACCGCAAAGTACGCAAAGGCGCAAAGTAAAGAGAAGAAAAGTAACTTTTAGAGACTTGTGTGTACACCGTAGGGGGATCAAAATCGTTGTACCTCTTAGGTAAGAGTTCAAGATGGTTTCCGTAATTTTATTTCAGGCTATTGTAGATCACTATTAATTCAATGTGAATTTAAAATCACAGTTGTATATGGACGCACTTCAACTTTCTCATCTTAGTAAGCGTTACGGTTCGCACCAAGCTGT
Organism: Calothrix sp. CBUCES-K 9914; assembly: GCF_059640475.1. NCBI lineage: Bacteria > Bacillati > Cyanobacteriota > Cyanophyceae > Nostocales > Calotrichaceae > Calothrix > Calothrix sp. CBUCES-K 9914. The sequence continues at coordinate 6,044 of NZ_JBXXZH010000385.1, read as the reverse complement.
GAACAATCTTAGCTTGTCCATTCGGGAAGGTTCTTTTTATGCTCTTTTAGGCGCCAACGGTGCAGGAAAAACCACGACTCTACGGATGATAGCGGGGTTACTGCAACCCTCGGACGGTGATGTGATAATTTTGGGACATAGTATTAAGCGGGCGCCTCAAAAAGCAAAACAACTTTTAGCATATTTACCTGATGAGCCGCTACTCTATAATAAGTTACGTCCGATGGAGTATTTGGAGTTTATCGCCGGACTTTGGGGAATTCCTACAAAAGTTGCTCAAGATAGAGCTACAAATTTGCTTCAACAATTAAATTTGTGGGATAATAGAGGAGATTTTAGTGAAACCTTTTCGCGCGGGATGAAGCAAAAACTTGCTTTAGCAGCGGCTTTAATTCATCAACCGAGAATTATTATCTTAGATGAACCCTTAACAGGGTTGGATGCGGCAGCTTCTCGGATAGTTAAGAATATGCTTGCTGACTACGTAACAGAAGGGAATACGGTAATTTTAACTACCCATATCATGGAAATTGCCGAGCGTATGGCGCAACGAATTGGAATTATTAATCATGGACAATTAATTGCTGAAGGTACTCTGGACGAGCTTAGAACCCAAAGCGGTGAGGCAGGGGGTAGTTTGGAGACGGTCTTTTTAGAATTGACTCAAAATAATGATGCTAAGGGTGTTGTATGAAAGTAGGGACATTACCTTGGATTATACGTCATGAATTACGTTTATGGTGGCGTGATATTACTATTAGACCATTACTAATATTTAGTCTAGGTATATTGGCAATTTTGGTTTTAAGTTGGGTATGGTCTACATTAGCTAGTCTTCGAGAGGCTTTATCTTTTCATACTATACCAGATTCTGCTTTGTGGATTGCGGTGGTAGCTTGGTTGTTTGGATTTTATTATGGTTTTATCCAAGCGATGAGAAGTAGCTTGATAATTTTATTTGAACGCGGTGATTTGGATTTACTTGTATCATCGCCAATTTCAAGTAAGGTAATTTTTGCAAGTCGGGTGTTGGCAATTGCTTTAAAAACTTTTTTGAGTTGTTGTTTATTTGTTGTTCCTATAAGTTTAATTGCTGTATTATTCGGTCTACCACAACTTTTAGGGCTTTACCCGGCTTTGATTGGTATTAGCTTAGGCGCCACCAGTTTGGCAATGCTGTTTGTGTTATTGCTAGTTCGTGTGATGGGTGCAAAGCGCGCGCGGACTGTTGCTCAAGTTATAACAGCTTTATTTCCACTTACATTATACTTGAGTTCTCAGTTACCTAATATTCTACAAGATAGTAGTGGCAGTACAAAATCGATATGGCTTCGATTAGAAAACTTTTTAGCTTCAGGAAACTTGTTGAGTGCTTCAAGTTGGGTTTGGTTTCCTGCAAGAGCTATTTTCTTTGAACCTGTGTCAGTGGTGCTAGTGCTAACAATTAGTGGTTGTTTGACGTGGGTGACGGTGGAAATCTTACATTCTTATTTTATCGCAGGTACACAACAGGAACTAACAAGCAAACATCATCAACGGCGCCCGATGGAAGCAACTCGTTTTGCAGGTGGTTTTTACCGTGTTGCTTTATTCAAAGAATGGCGAATTATGCGGCGTAATCCTTATTTAATTTCGCGCATTTTTCTGCAAATATTTTTTCTGACATTTCCGTTTCTAAGTATATTACGACAACATCACAATAATGGTGCTGACTTTTTTACTTTTGCTTGGCCGATGAGTTTGATATTTGGGCAAGCTTTGACATCTACTTTAACACAAATTTGTGTTTCTGGAGAAGAGGCGCCAGACTTGCTTAAATTTTCTCCAGTAGATAGTAGAAAGTTACGTCAATTGAAGTTGTTAGCGGCATTAATACCAATTTGGTTATTCATATCACCATTATTTATTGTTTTGCTAGTTAATGGTAAACCGTGGTTTATGCCGATAGTGGTTTTTGTTGTTGCTACTACTTGTGCAGCAATTCTCAGTTTGTGGAATTCTCGACCTGTTAAGTTGACGGAATTGTTTCGACGGCGCCAAAATAATCAAGCGGATGTATTTTTAAAGTTACTCGAAATTATTTCCTGGTTGTGTTGGGCATGGTTAGGGTTTAGTTTACTGCAAGGTAAATTAAATACTGTTTTAATTTTGTTGGCATTGATTGGTTTAGTTGTGGCGTTGGCTTATGGGCGTAGTCGTCAATTAGGTACGTCACTGGGTTTTTAAGATTGAATCCCCCCTAACCTTGTGGAAGCGGGGAAAAGAATGTTAAATCACGTAGGATAGGCGTCCCACCTGTCCGTTTATCTGTAATGTCCAGCCCGCTCGTGGACTGGAATCAAATCTTTGATAAAAGTTGAAAGAACGGGAACGCGCGCTGGCAAAGAATATCATGAGGTTGTTTGTTATTCTCGCTCTAAGTATTTTTGAATGCAATGTACAGCACCTAGCCCACTGGCGAGAATGTGACAGTTGGGCAGCATTGTTACTTCAAAACCTAGATTTTCCCAAATTTCTTGGTTTTTTTTGTCTGAATCTTGTAAGTATTGAAATTCATCATAACCATAGGTGGGTAGCCATACACGCTTACTCCTTAAGTATTGTACACCAATTATTTTTGTGGGTTTTGATCTGAATTTTCCTCAATATATTTAATTAGGTGTTGCGGCTATTTACTTATACATTGCAGTACTAATGTATTGTATATCGATATATACGTAGAGAAAATTTGTGTATAGCAATCTGTTCCAATTCGCAAATTACCATAGTCTTGTTCGACCTGCTATTTTTTTTTATCAAACTGAAAATTTTTTAAAGAAACATAGCCACCCGAACGCTTATGTTCATCACCAGTTAGAGTGTATGAAGTAGCTATATTTTTAGAGTAAGCATCCAAAATCTCTCTATAGATAGAAATGTTCAATACATTACCAACTATAACAATCCCTACCTTGGCTTGCTCAGGAACGTTCTTATATTCTCCATGTTCCCACCTATTTATAGGTTTGTTACAAGAAAAGTCTAAGTCTATGAAGAATTCAATATAATAGACTCCTGGTTCTTTTGGTGCAGTTATATTGAAACGCTCATCTTTTGTAGACCTTTTTTCACCATTTGGAAGTTGACCAACATTTATGCAATATGGTTTCTTTTTGGGAATGCCGAACACAATTTGGTTAATTACGCTTGGTTTGAAGTCTCTTACAGTAGAAGGGCTATACTCGAATATATAGCCTGTAGTTCCTTGAATCTCTTGCCCAGGAGAAGCAAATATGACATTTTGTTTACTTGTTAAGGTAGACAATATTGTTCCCACAAATGTCGCTGCTGATACAACAAATGTTGTGACGACTAACGACACTATAACCCCAATACCCCAACGCGAACGGGTATCTCTATGTTTTTGTTTAATGCTTTGCTGTACAAACTCAGTTTCTAACTGGTTCAACCAGTTGTTGTTCTGTGAGTTAAGTACCTCTTTCTCCAATACATCCAGGTAGGGGTCATTATTCCAAAGAAACTGTGGTTGTTGCTGGCTTTTCCACTCTAAAGTAGCAGGTGTTAAACGACGCTGTAATCTTAAGTTTTTCTCCTCTTTAACCCAAGAGAGCAGCTTTTGCCATCCCCGCACTAAGGCATCATGGGCTGGTTCCACATAAAGATTTCCTTCTGTATCATCTCCTGTAACCAGTAACCGCGCGTTGGTAAAGCGTTCAATTAGTTCTTTAACTAAACTATTTTTTGAAGGTGGATATTCTAGTTCTGATAACGGGACTTGTCGGCGTGCTAACTCTCCGGAACCAAGGGCAACCATCCGCAGCATCACATGGCGGATAATTTCAGTATAAGCTGGATTCTTTTTAACTAAAGCCTCATATTCCTCATCAGCTCTTTGAGTTAATGATTGGATAACTCCTCCCAAATCTTGATAATCTTCTTGAGTTAACGTGCGGTCTATTATGATACCTTTGTCTTGGGCATCCCGTTGTCGCTTTAAATATTTGAGATAAAGTTCGCTCAAGGCAAAAGAAAGTAGGGGCAATGCTCCCGGCATATCCTCCACTTCATCAATCAATTGTTCTACCAGTTCGTGGGGCTGAAAATACATCACCCGTGTTTCTGCGGGTTCTTCAATCGCTTCCCGTAGTTCCCCTCGTGTCATCGCTGGTACAATAAATCTTCCCATCTGCCAATTATGTTTTAACTCAGTATTTCCCAATTTCAGAACAGTAGGGACAAACTTTAAGCCAGCATTTCTAACTTGGGGTTCAAAGTCGGAGCGTAAACATAGTACCACCCGTAATCTATGGCTATGAGCATTTATTGCTTTGAGTATCTCTTGGAAAAACTCTTTACGTTCATCCTCATTTTGACAGAGTGTAATAATTTCTTCGCTTTGGTCAATAAATAGTAATAACTTGGAGTTAGGGTGATTTTTAACCCAAACATTAATACTATTCGCCAGGTTCTCCTGTGGATTTTGAATTACGACTTCTGGTAATTGGGCATTTTTCAGAGCATTATTTAACGCGAGTAAAGGCGCCTTACCAGGACGGATAGGTGGTATGATTTGCCACAGAGTAGTATTATCTTTCCTAAGTTCTGGAATTAATCCTGCCTTTACCAAACTAGATTTACCCGAACCTGAAGCACCCAATACTATTGTTAGGGGATGAGTTTTAACAAAATTATGTAACTTTTCTACAAGCTTAGTTCTACCGAAAAACACTTCGCTGTGTTTCTCTTCAAATGATTTCAAACCTCGGTAGGGATTTTTCGATGCATCTAATGGTGGTGCTGGTGGTAAGTTGAGTGGGTGTCCGGGGGTAAGAAAAATATACTCGCCTTTATCATGCTTCTTTAAAGGCCAAATTTCAGGAGTTTGTCGCTGGCTACATTCTTCCGTTTCTGGTTCAATGGTATCACGCAGATACAAGTAGAGTTCGGTAGCAGTAATTACTCCATCTCCAGAGGCGCCACCATTAGTAGAAGGAGGATAAGCATCAGCTTTACCTGCAAGCGCTTCGATTAATGCCGCTGCAAAGGGAGAATGGTTGCCTGTTTGACCGCGCTCTGTATTTAAATTAAATGCATCTAAAGCTTTTTGGTCATAAGCTGCGCTAGTTATTACTTGCCAAGCTGGATCGATAATAAAACGGTCATAACGTTCTTTGTGGATAACTCCAGATACAGGTAATATTTCTCTACTATTTGACCAACGAAAGGCGCCTGCAAAGCAACAGTCAAGGATTCCTAAGAAATGGCGACAAGGTAGTTTCTCTAAGCATTCTTGCAACTTAGCCATTCGTAGATAAGTTTCAGTAGCACCCAATTTGGCATCTTGAGGAATTAAATAACCTTCGGGACCATCCGAGCCATTGAGTGCAATTCCATGACCAGCAAAGTAAAACAGTAAGCGGTCATTTTTGGTTACTTGTTGTAAAAGTGTTTCTTCTAAGAGTTTATTTAAATTCTTAAGGGTGGCAAGTTCGTTTAAGCACACCCATACTTGATATCCATGCTTTTCCCGTAAAATTTCAACTAGCTTTTTGGCATCATTCTCCGCGTTGTGTAGACAGGAAATGCCGTTTGCGTAATTATTAATCCCGATAATAAACGCCAGGTTTCTAGAAAACTCAGACATAAAAGCAGTTCCTTTGTTCTTTGTTTTTATTTGGTCGAAGAATAAGTATTTAATTTAACCTTGCTATATGTATATATTTATGGCGCCATCAAAGTTGAATTATGCAGTCGAGAGCAAGGTCTGCTGGTTTGTGTCATTAGTTCTGGTAGGTTAGGCGTCTCGCCTGACCGGACGCACAGGCAAGATGCCTGTGCTACATCAACTTCTTCAATACAATGTTACTACTATAAAATATACATTTAAAAGCTGCATAATCATTATCCACTGATGCCCATATGTAGTAGAAGATTAAAATAGTATACTCAGATGGAGTGGTGCAGCTATGATCAACACATCTTCAAGATATTGGAAAATTTGGCAAGTTAACCCTGCTGCGGGGAAGTTAGGGTATAAACAGATT